>NZ_JBSFTC010000052.1:0-51514 GCF_053590415.1 Nonomuraea sp. NPDC003201 | reverse complement strand
GGCCCAGGCGCGACGACGGCGCCCGTCTCGCTCTCGGCGGCGGCGCGGCCGGGCGTACCGACCGTGGCCAGGGCTACGAGAGCCGCGACTCCGCCGGCGTCACGGGACCCTTCACCTGAAACCGCACCGCCCTCGACCACGTCGGCCGCCGGGCCCGCCACCTCGGCGCCGTCCCCGGCCGAGGCGGTGACCACCAGCTCTGCGGCGCGATCGGGGGTTTCGGGACCCACCGTCGTCGGGGCGGCGACGTCCAGAGCCTCCGGCAGTTGCTCGGCCCCCGTGCCCCGCTCACCGCCCTCCAGCGGCACATCCGCCATCGTCGTCCTCCCTGGTAAATCGACCACCATGCGGCATCCCGCACAGTCGTCGATGCGAATGGAGCCCCCGTGCAGCTCGACGATCTCCTTCACGATGGCCAGCCCCAGCCCGGCGCCCCCTGAGTCGGCCGCTCGCCCGGCGTCGAGCCGGGAGAAGCGCTCGAACACGCGCCCCCTGGCCGCGACCGGGATCCCCGGCCCCTGGTCGGCGACGGCCAGCAGCACCCCGATCCCCTTCGCCGCGACGGTCACGGTCACCACCCCGTCCGAGGGGCTGTGCCGTACCGCGTTGTCGAGGAGGTTCGCCAGGACCTGCGCGAGCAGGTCGGGGTCGGCGCGCACCACCAGGTCGGCGGGGACCGACGCCCGGATCGCGACGTCGTCGCGGGCCAGCGCCCCCTCGCGCACCGCCTGCTCGACCAGCGGCGCCAGTTCGATGGCCTCGGGCTCGATCAGGCGTGCGCCGGAGTCGAGCCGCGACAGGTCCAGGAGCTGGGCCACGAGGCGGCCGAGGCGTTCGGTCTGGGCGAGCGCGGTCCGCATGGTGACGGGGTCGGGGGCGGAGACGCCGTCCACGACGTTCTCCAGGACCGCGCGCAGGCCGGTGATGGGGGTGCGGAGCTCGTGGCTGACGTTCGCGATGAGCTCGCGCCGCTGCCGGTCCACCTCGCCGAGGTCGGCGGCCATCGCGTTGAACGCCCTGGCCAGCTCCCCGACCTCGTCGCGCGACGTGGCGGTCACGCGCAGCCCGTACAGGCCCTTGGCGATCGTCTGGGCGGCGCTGGCCATCTGGCGCAGCGGCTTGGTCATCCCCGTGGCCAGCAGCTGCACCATGATCAACGCCAGGACCACGGCGACCGCGATGCGTAACTCGCGGGACAGGCCCGAGTTGAGCCCGACCTCGTTCACCACGAACGCGGTCCCCACGGCCAGCACGATCACGATGCCGAGCTTGACCTTGATGCGGCCGAGGAAGTCGAGCGGCCTCATCGCCGCACCAGGGCGTAGCCGACGCCGTGCACCGTGCGCACCACGTCGGAGCCCAGCTTGCGGCGCAGCGCCCGGACGTGGCTGTCGACGGTCCTGGTCGCCGCCGCCTCCGAGAACCCCCACACGTCCGACAGCAGCCGGTCCCGCTCGAACACCTGCCCCGGGCGCTCCGCCAACCGGCGCAGCAGGTCGAACTCCGTCCTGGTGAGCTGCGCCTCCGCGCCCCCGACGAACACCCGGCGGGCCGCGGTGTCGATCTCGACCTCGCCGACCCTGATCACCGTGTCCTCGGCCGCGAGCTGGGCCGCCCGCTCGACCCTGCGCAGCAGCGCGTGGATCCTGGCCACGAGCTCGCGCATGCTGAACGGCTTGGCCAGGTAGTCGTCCGCCCCCACGCCGAGCCCGACCAGGACGTCGGTCTCCTCGCCGAGCGCGGTCAGCATGAGCACCGGCACCGGCCTGGCCGCCTGCATCCGGCGGCACACCTCCAACCCGTCGAGCCCCGGCAGCAGCCGGTCGAGGATCACCAGGTCCGGTTCCGCCTTGCCGTACTGGATCAGGGCATCCTGCCCGTCGCCGGCCACCCTGACGTCGAAGCCCTCGGCGGCCAGCCTGTTCCGTACGGCCAGCGCGATCGTCTGATCGTCCTCGACCACGAGGATGCGTCGCTGCTCTGCCACGTACGAAAGCCTAGAAGCGGCCTGTGCAGACGACACTCCTAAATTTGTGCACATACAGTGCAGACTTGGCTGGTGAACACTGCCGGATACCTCCGCCGCATCGGCCTGCCCAGCCTCCTCAACGCCCCCACCAGCGCCGAGAACCTGCGGGCGCTCCACGCCGCGCACCTCGAGAAGGTGCCGTACGAGGCGCTGGAGATCTGGCTCGATCGCCCCACCACCGTTGATCCCGTCGAGTCCGCCGAGCGCATCATCGGAGGGCGCGGCGGCTACTGCTACCACCTCAACGGCGCGTTCTCCGAGCTGATCAGGTCGCTGGGGTACGACGTCACCAGGCACGTCGGCGGGGTCCAGAACCGCGGCGACGAGCCCGGCATCACCGCCAACCACCTGGTGCTCACCGTGCGCGGCCTGCCGTCGCAGGACAATCCTGGCGGTGAGTGGCTGACCGACCTCGGGCTCGGGGACGGGTTCCACGAGCCGCTGCCGCTGGTCGAGGGCACGTACGAGCAGGGGCCGTTCACGTACGTCCTGCGCCCGTCGGAGGTCGCGCCGGGCGGCTGGCGGTTCGAGCACGATCCGAGCGGCTCGTTCGAGGGCATGGACTTCGGCCCGGCCCCGACGGACATGTCGGCGTTCGTCGATATGCACCGGCATTTGACGACGTCGCCGACGTCCGGGTTCGTGCGCATCGCGACCGTCCAGCGACGGGACGCGTACGGCGTGGACAGCCTGCGCGGGCTCCAGCTGAAGCGCATCGGCGGCCGGACGCTCTCGGTGACCTTGGACGACGCCCGCGACTACTACGCGGCGCTGGCGGACATCTTCCTGCTCCCGCTCACCGACGTGAGCGGCCCGGAGAAGGAGAAGCTCTGGCGCAGACTGTACGAGGCGCATGAGGCCTGGCTGGCCAGTGACGCGACGTGACAGCCTTGCGCTATCGTGCACCTCGACATGGGTGAGACCCGGAAGCTGGCCGGTCGCTACCGGCTGCTGAATCCCCTGGCCGCGGGCTCTGTCCGGCTGGCCTTCGACGAGTCGGAGCACCGTGATGTCACGGTCAGGGAGCTGCGGGTCCCGGCCGAGCTGCGCGACGCCGCCCTGGAGGAGGCCCGCCGGGCGTCCGGGCTCCGGCACGCCTCGATCGTGCGGGTGCTCGACGTGGTGATCGAGGACCAGACGCCGTGGCTGGTCATGGAGTTCGTGTCGGGGGCGTCGCTGGAGCAGACCGTACGCGCCCGCCGCCCGCTGCCGGTCGCGCAGGCGGCCAGGGTCGGCGTCTGCGTCCTGTCCGCCCTGACGACGGCGCACGAGGCCGGGATCGTGCACGGGCGTGTGGAGCCCGGCAACGTCCTGCTCACCCCGACGGGCCGGGCGGTGCTCACCGGCTTCGGCTTCCCCAGCCTCAGCATGCTGCCTTCCGCGGACCTGTGGGCTCTGGCCGCCACGCTGCACTTCGCGGTGGAGGGCCGCCCGCCGGGGCAGGTGCCCGCGGAGGGCGCGGACCCGCTCAGGACGCTGATCAGAGCCATGCTCCACCCGGCGGGGGCGCCTGCGACGGACGTGATCCGCGAGACCCTGGAGCTCCTGGCCGTGAGCCGCCCGCTGGACGTGATCATCGGGCTGTTCGGACCGCTGCCGATCCCCGTGGTGGCCGCGATGGGGCTCGCCCTGATCGAGCAGCTCCAGGCCGGGGAGGCGTTCCACGGCGGGATCCAGCCCGGCAACGTCCTCATCGACGACCGGGGCCGGGCCCATCTGACCCCGCTGCTGAGGTCGGGAACGCTCCCGGCCTACACGGCCCCGGAGGCCTCCGCCACCTTGGCCGCCGACATGTGGTCCCTGGGCGCCACGCTCTTCACCGCCGTCGAGGGCGTGCCGCCCTCGCCCGGCGCGCCGCTGACCCGAGCGGGGGCGCTGGCTCAGGTGTTGTTCCGTCTTTTGTCAGGTAATCCGTTGGAACGTCCCACTCCGGATGAGCTCCGCCGCGACCTCCGGTTGGTACGACACACCCGTTGAGATACATCGCGATTGGAACCAAGCGATGGGCTCACTCGTTGGACAGGCGACGCAGAATGTAGGAGAGGCGGGGCATGCGCTCCGTGTTCCGAAGCAGCTCGGAGGAAGTTGAGTATGTCGCCAATCCAGAAGTACGCCATTGGCGCAGGCGCCGCGGTTCTGCTCTCGCTGATCTTCTTCGGGACCGGATGGATCACCCTGCTGGTCATCCTCGGCGTGATCGCCGCTCCCGTGGTCGGTTACCTGATGCTCGACCCGTCGCAGCGCGAGCGGCTCAAGAGGGCCCGCAGGCGCGGCATCGGCCACTGAGCTCCGCGCGGCGGTGGCCGGGACACGGCCTCCGCCGCGGGCTCAGGCGTCCGTTGCGGGCTCAGGGCGTCCGCCGCGCGCTCAGGCCTCCGCCGTCGCCGCCGCCTGCTCCGTCTGCACGCGCTGGGTCACCCGGCGCTCGATGTAGAACGACAGGAACGGCACCGTGCCCCCGACCATGACGCCGAGCATGTACTGCCACGTCCAGCGCGCCTTCATGCCCAGGTTCATGACCGCGACCAGGTAGAGCATGTAGAGCCCGCCGTGGATGGGCGCGATGACCTTCGACAGCGTCGGGTCGCCGAAGCCGTAACGCACCACCATGGCCACGCAGAGCACGAGCAGCATGCAGCCGACCACGTACGCGAGCACCCGGAAGGGCTTCAGAGCCGATTCCACGATTAACCTTCCAGAGCCATCTCAGGGGACTTGGCACGGTCCCGATCGGTTCGTACGGCATCGCGTACGAAGTGGAACCACATGAATACGGCGAATCCTGCGAAGATCCACCAGTTGGCGGCATATGCCAGGTTACGCCAGGTCAGCGTGCCACCCACCACCGGCGGCTGGATCTCGACCTGCGCCAGCGAGCCGGACGGCGGCTGCGCCACGACGAAGCCGGCGCGTACCTGCTGGCCGCTCCACAGGTTGACCAGCTCACCCGTGGACACCGTCTGCACCTGGCCGGCGGGCAGACCCTCCGCGCGCCGCTGCACGCTGTCGGTGCCCTGCTGCGGCCGCAGCCGCCCGGCCACCGTGACCTTGCCCTGCGGCACCGCGGAGACCGCCGGGTCGTCCGCCTTGGCCGTCCAGCCCCGTACCACCGGCATCAGCGTGCCGTCGTCGAGCCGGAGCGGCGTGAGCACCCAGTAGCCGCGGTCGCGCGAGACGTTGCCGCCGGGGGCGTCGACGTCGGCCCGCCGGTCGGCGACCAGGAGCTGGCGGCCGGCCTCGTAGACCCCCTCCGCCGTGACCTTGCGGCCCACGAGCTCACCGTTCAGCTGCGGGCCCACCTGGGCGAGCGTACCGACCGCGACGGGCCCGGGATCGGTGGAGGCGTGCGGCTTTCCCGAATCCTGGAAAACGCCGAGCTGCCAGCGCCCGAGCAGGATGAACGCGACGAGGACCCCGATCGTGAGCAGGTGCAACCCCATGAGACGGGGGGAGAACAGGGTCCGCAGCATGCCTCAAAGCTATCCGCCGGGTGGGGTGGTCCCCTAATCAGCCCATGCCTACCGATACCAACAAACAGTGCAAACGACACAGGCGCTCACGCTAGGCTGCTGGCCATGTCTGACCAGCATATCGACCCTTCGGGCAGCACCCAGCAGTTCAAGGCTTTCGCGCAGCGCCGCGAGCAGGAAGCTGCCACCACCCCCAAGAAGTCCCCCGTCGTACCGATCATCGCGGTCGTCGTCGCGATCGTGATCATCGGTGTCGCCGCCTTCCTCCTGCTGAAGTAACCCCAGATCTGATCGAACCGCCGCGGGGGCCGTGGCGGTTTCTCGCCGTTCACGCAATCGTCCCTTCGGCCCGCCCAACGACGCGCGGGCCCTCGGCCACCCCGCCTCCCCTGCCGCCTCCTCTGCCGACGCCGCTCCGGCCCGCGAGGCGGACGCCTCCCAAGGACCTCAGCCGAGGCGCAGCACTCGACACGCAAGAGCCGCCACACCACGTGCATGCCCGCGCAGGAACGCGCACGGCCCCCGAACAAGCGAACGGCCGCTTGGGGGCGGCGAGGCCGGAGACTCCCTGGGGGCGGGATAGCGGCAAGGACCCAGAGCGGGCGCACGAGCAGTGAGGCAAGCGAGCGGAACCGAGCGGGCGCGCGGGGGCTGGGAGTGCGCGAGGGCCGGGGCAGGGCCGGGAGCGCGCTGCGGTGCGGGTCCATGGGGCCGGGGCCTCGGGCTGAGGTGCACGGACGGTGGCCGGGACGGGCGCACGGGGGGCACGCGAAGCCGGAGCGGACGCGCGAGTAGCGGGACGGCGCGGGTAGTGGGGTGAGGCGCGGAGGGTGTGAGGGGGGCGCTCTGGACCTCGGTGAGGTGGGGTCGTTAAATTGGATTTAGCGTCCAATAAGCGCCACCCCGGGAGGTCAGATGCCAGGGTTAGCGATCATCGGGTCCGGGTTCGCCGGGATCGGCATGGCCATCAAGCTCAAAGAGGCCGGGTACCACGACTTCGTCATCCTGGAGAAGGCCGCCGACCTGGGCGGCACCTGGCGGGACAACACCTACCCCGGCTGCGCGTGCGACGTTCCCTCGCACATGTATTCCTACTCGTACGAGCTGAACCCGGGCTGGTCCCGCATGTTCTCCCCGCAGGAGGAGATCTGGGACTACATGCGCTCGTGCGCCGACAAGTACGGCGTGACCTCGCACATCCGGTACGGCAAGCGCGTCGTCGCGCTCGAGTACGACGACGGCCGGCGCGGCTGGTCGGTCACCACGGACGACGGAGAGACGTTGCGGGTGAACGCCGTCGTGTCGGCCATCGGCGCCCTACATATACCGAAATTTCCCGAAATTTCGGGGCGCGAGTCCTTCACCGGCCCCGCCTTCCACTCCGCCGAATGGGACCACTCGATCGACCTGACCGGCAAGCGCGTGGCCGTCATCGGCACCGGCGCCTCCGCCATCCAGTTCGTCCCCCAGATCGCGCCCGCCGCGAGCCACCTGACCGTCTTCCAGCGCACTCCCCCATGGATCCACCCCAAGCCGGACTTCGCCATCACCCCCGCCACCAGCCGGATCCTCGGCCTGCCCGGCCTGGCCAGGACCATGCGCAACGCCATCTACTGGGCCCTGGAGACGCGGGCGCTCGGCTTCACCGTCGACCCGCGCCTGATGAAGGCCCACGAGAAGCTGGCCCTCAGGCATCTCGAAGCCCAGGTCCTCGACCCGGACCTGCGCCGCAGGCTCACCCCCGGCTACCTGATCGGCTGCAAGCGCATCCTCATCTCCAGCGACTACTATCCCGCCCTCACCAGGGACAACGTCGAGCTGGTGACCGACGGCATCACCGAGATCAGGCCGCGCTCGATCGTGGACTCCTCCGGCGCCGAGCACGAGGTCGACGCGATCGTCTACGGCACCGGCTTCAAGGTCGTGGACGCGCTGCAGGAGCAGCACATCGTCGGCAAGGGCGGCCGCAAGCTCCAGGACGCCTGGCAGGACGGCATCGAGACCTACTACGGCATCGCCACGTCCGGCTTCCCGAACCTGTTCTTCCTGCTCGGCCCCAACACGGGCCTCGGGCACAACTCGGTCGTGTTCATGATCGAGTCGCAGGTCCGCCACATCATCGACTGCCTGCGCCTGCTGTCGAGGACCCAGGCCAGGGCCGTGGACGTCAAGCCGGGCGCGCAGCGGGCGTTCGCCCGCCGCCTGCGCGAACGGCTCGACCCCCTCGTCTGGAACGCGGGCGGCTGCGACTCCTGGTATCTGGACGAGCACGGAGTGAACCGGACGATCTGGCCGGGTTTCACCTTCGAGTACTGGGCGCGCACGAGGAGGGTCAAGCCCAGCGCGTACGAGCTCATCTACTGAGGGAAGAGGCAGAACTCGTTGCCCTCGGGGTCGGCCAGCGTCACCCAGTCGTCGTACGTGGCCAGCAGCGTGGCGCCCAGACCGCGCAGCCGGTCGATCTCCGCGTCGAGGTCGTCGGCGCGCAGGTCGAGGTGGAGCCGGTTCTTGACGACCTTGCGCTCGGGCACGTGCTGGAACCACAGCCGCGGCGGCCCGCCCTCGACCAGCACCGTGGGGTCGTCCTCGGGGTCCTCGATGCCCTCGCCGCGCAGCCGCGCCAGCTGGGCCTCGTCGTACGGCGCCACGGCGTAACCATCGAGCGCCGCCGCCCAGAACCTGGCCAGCGACGCCGGGTGGCGGCAGTCGACCACCACGTCACGCAGCCGGGCCACCGGGCTTCCTCGCCTCGATGAGGAACCTGGAGGAATGCGCCACGAACGGACCCTCCGCCTCGATCCGGTCGTGCAGCTCGCGCAGCCGGTCCGCGTATCGCTCGACCGAGAAGCCCGGCACGATCCAGATCACCTTCCGCAGGAAGTAGATCACCGCCCCCACGTCGCAGAACTCCATGCGCAGCCGCTCGAACCGCAGGTCCACGACCTCGAGCCCGGCCGACCCGGCCGCCGCCCTGGCCCGGTCGGGGTCGCGGGAGGAGCCGTCGTGGGGGCCCATGAAATAGTGCGTCAGCTCCGCGACGCTCCACGGCCCGACCTGCTGCGAGAAGTAGGCGCCGCCGGGGCGCAGCACGCGGGCGATCTCCTCCCACCAGGTCTCCACCGGATGGCGGCTGGTGACCAGGTCGAAGACGCCGTCCCGGAACGGCAGGCGCGGATCATCGTCGTCGGCCACCACCCACGCCCCGCGCGGGCGCAGCCGCGAGGCGGCCAGCTTGAGGTTGGGCGGCCAGGACTCGGTGGCCACGGTCACCGCCGGCAGCTCGGGCACGCCGGCCAGGATCTCGCCCCCGCCGGTCTGGACGTCGAGCGCGGCCCCGGCCCCGGCCATCCGCTCGCCGAGCAGCCTGGCGTACCCCCAGGAGGGCCGCTCCTCGCTGGCCCGGCCGTCGAGCCAGGAGAAGTCCCAGCCGTCCACGGAGGCCGTGGCGGCCTCCTGGACGAGGTCGTCGTACGTACGGCTCATTCTTCGACCTTGTCAGCGGCCCCGCCGGACGTTCAACCAAATTTCGTCATTCGCTCCGCATCATGCGCAGCGGCCGCGTACCGCCGCTCGGTCGATGCCGAGGTGGTCGATCAGCCCCGCGACCGGGTCGGGCCGCCCCTGCGCCAGCAGGGCGATCACCAGTTGCCGCGGCGCCTCGGCCGACCTGGTCTTCATCGTCGTGGCCTTGATGGCCTGGTTGATGGTGGCGCGGGCGCTCGACGTGAGCGCGGTGCCGGGCACCTGCGGGTGCTTGCGCGGCGTCCGCGGCAGCAGGTCCCCGACCTCCAGGCCGAGCATGCGCAGCGCCGCCCGGTCGAGCTCGTCGAGCGCGGCCCGCGCGCCCGCCACGTCCACGCCGAGAGCGCGGGCGAGGTCCGCGTCGTGCAGGACGCCGAGCAGCAGGTGCTCGGTGCCCAGCCGCCGGTCGCCCCGCTGCCTGGCCTCGTCGAACGCGGCCTTGACGATCACGCCGAACCGGCTCTTCTCAAAGCCGAACATCGCGAACCCCTCACTTCCCGTATTTGGCGTGCACCGACTGCCGTGACATGCCGAGCGCGTCGCCGATCTGCTCCCAGGTCCAGCCCTGCTCCCTGGCCAGCGCCACCGACACCGCCTCGACCTGCTCGGCCAGCCGGTGCAGCGCGCCCACCGCCCGCAGGCCCAAGGCCGGGTCGTTCGACCTGATCCGTTCGGAGAGCTCTGTTACGTCCACCCTGTCAGGCTAGATTGACAGCCCTGGTTTGTCAATCTAGCCTGACAGCCATGGATGACGTGTTGATCGTGGGGGCGGGACCCGTGGGGCTCATGCTCGCGTGCGAGCTGGGCCTGGCGGGAGTCCGCCCGATCGTGCTGGACAAGAGGCCGGAGCCGAGCGAGCTGCCCAGGGCCAACGGCCTGGGCGGGCAGATCGTCGACCTGCTCGACCACCGCGGCCTGCTGGAGCGCTTCAGCGCGGGCAGCCCGTTCGCCGGACGGCCGCCGGGGTTCCCGTTCGGCTCGGTGCCGCTGCGCTTCGCGGGGGCGGCCGACCTGCCGTTACGGCTGCTGATGATCCAGCAGCCGCGGATGGAGCACCTGCTCGCCGAGCGCGCCAAGGAGCTCGGAGCCGAGATCAGGCGGGGCTGCGAGGTGCTCTCCCTGGCCCAGGACGAGGAGGGGGTGACGCTGGAGCTCGCGGACGGCACGCGGACGCGGGCCCGGTACGTGGTGGGCTGCGACGGCGGGCGCAGCAGCGTACGGCGGGAGGCCGGGATCGGCTTCCCCGGCACGACCGACGACGAGGTGCTGCGGCTCGGGCACTTCGCGACCGGCGCGGACACGGGCGTCTTCGAGGCACTGGAGACCGACGGCCTGGCGCCCGGCTGGAACCGCACCCCGAACGGCCGCCTGCTGCTCACCTCGCTCCAGCACGGCGTGCTGATCGCCGGCGTGCGCGAGAAGGGGGCTCCCGGCGACGGCCGGGTGACGCCGGAGGACTTCCGGGCGGCCGTACGCCGCGTGCTGGGCCGGGACCTGCCCTTGGGCGAGCCGATCTGGCTGTCCAGCACGGTGGCCCAGGCGCGGCTGGCCGAGCGGTACCGGGCGGGGCGGGTGTTCCTGGCCGGTGACGCCGCGCACCTGTTCCCCGCAGGTGGCTCGGCGCTCAACATCGGCATGACGGACGCGGCCAACCTCGGCTGGAAGCTGGCCGCCGCGCTCCGGGGGCGGGCCTCCGACGGGCTCCTGGACACGTACGAGTCCGAGCGGCGGCCGGTCGCCGAGCGCGCCCTCATGCAGACGCGGGCACAGGCGGTGCTCGACCGGCTGGAGGGGGAGGACGGCGCGGCGCTGCGGGAACTGCTCACCGAGGTGTTCGCCTTCGAGGAGCCGCTGCGGCACGTGGCCGGGCTGCTGCACGACTCCGGCGTCCGGTACGGCCCGGCGGCGCACCCACTGGTGGGCCGGTTCGTCCCGGATCTGGCGCTGTCCGGCGGGCGGCGGGTGGCCGAGCTCATGCGCGAGGGAAGGCCCGTGCTGCTCGACCTGGGCGGCGGCGCGACGCTCGACGACGACTGGATCGACGTCGTGAGGGCCCGCGCCGACGACCCGCCCGCCGACGCGCTGCTGATCCGCCCCGACGGCTACGTCGCCTGGGCGGGCACCGACGGGCTCGCGGAGGCGGCCCAGGAGTGGTTCGGGCTCACAGCCAGCCGGGCTTGACCAGGCCCGATTCGTAGGCGATCACCACGAGCTGGGCGCGGTCGCGGGCGTGCAGCTTCATCATGGTGCGGCTCACGTGCGTCTTGGCCGTCGCCGGTGACATGAACAGCTTGGCCGCGATCTCGTCGTTCGTCATGCCGGTCCCGACCAGGCCGAGCACCTCGCGTTCGCGCTCGGTGAGCTGGTCGAGGCCGTCGGCGGCGACCGGCTCCTTGGCCCGGGAGGCGTACTCGGCGATCAGCCGGCGCGTCACGCTCGGCGACAGCAGCGCCTCCCCCGCCGCCACCACCCGGACGGCCTGGATCAGCTCGGCCGGCTCGGTGTCCTTGACCAGGAAGCCGCTGGCCCCGCCGCGCAGCGCCTCGAAGACGTACTCGTCCAGCTCGAACGTCGTCAGGATGATGATGTGCGGCCCCTGCGGCATCTGCCGGGTGGCGGTCAGGCCGTCCATGCCGGGCATGCGGATGTCCATCAGCACCACGTCCGGCTGGTGCTCGCCCGCCAGCCGGACCGCCTCGGCGCCGTCGGAGGCCTCGGCCACCACGGTCATGTCCGGCTGGGCGTCGAGCAGCGCCTTGAAGCCCGCCCGGACCAGCGCCTGGTCGTCGGCCAGCAGCACCTTGATCATGAAGTCTCCTCGGGAAGTGGCAGCCGGGCCTCGACCTGGAACCCCGTGCCGGACGGCCCGGCGACCAGTGTGCCGCCCAGCGCGGAGGCCCGCTCGCGCATGCCGGGGATGCCGTTGCCGCTGCCCGCCTCGGACAGCACGGGGGCGGTCGTCGCGCCGGTGTCCGCGACGTGGATGGCCAGCTCCTGCTCGCCGTACTCCAGGCGCACGCTCACCGACGAGCCGGGCGCGTACCTGGCGGCGTTGGTCAGCGACTCCTGCACGATCCGGTACGCGGCCCGCTCCACCTGCGGCGGCAACGGCCGCGAGCCGACGCGTTTGAGCGTCACGTCCATGCCCGAGCGCTCGATCAGGTCGTCGAGGCGGTCGAGCCCGGCCGTGGGGGAACGGGGCGCCCCTTCGCGAAGAACGTTCAGGACCGAGCGCATCTCGCCCAGAACCTCCTTGGACGCCGTCTTGATGGTGGCCAGAGCGGTCTTGGCGTGGTCGGGGTTGTCGTCGATGAGGTGCAGCGCGGTGGACGCCTGCACGTGGATGAGCGAGATGTTGTGCGCGAGCACGTCGTGCAGCTCCTGCGCCATGGTCAGCCGCTCCTCGCTGGCCTGCCGCCTGGCCTCCTCCTCGGCGACGCGCTCACGCTCGGCCCGCCGCTCCCTGACGATCCTGACCAGCTCGGCCACGACCATGAGCAGCATGATGAACGTGAGGATCCACACGCTGTGGAAGAGGTCGCGGTTGCCGATCAGCCAGGCGTAGGTGAGGAACGACAGCACCGTCATCCCCGCCATGAACCAGGCCATCGCCCTCCTGCCCCGCGTGACCAGCAGGAACAGCAGCACCGCCGGGCTGATGAAGCTGGGGCCGTAGGCGTACCCGCCGGCCAGGTAGAGGTCGCACGCGCCGAGCGCGGCGGCGGTCGTGAGCAGCGGGAAACGGCGGTGCAGCAGGATCGCCAGCGGCCCGACCAGCAGCAGGCCGTACGCGTAAGGGTCGAGCGGCTCCCTTTCAAACCGCTGCCCCCAGGACGCCCCCTTGGCGATGACGAACTGGGCAGCCGCCACGATGAGGGCGAGATAAGGATCGAATCCGAACTTTCCTCGCACGACCCCTACGCTAGATCAGCGCTCTGACCTGCGCATCATCCCAGCGTGTGAGGGGGCCCTACCGCGACGGGCGTACGTGGGCCATCGTAAGGACCATGCGCCGAATGATCGTCCCCGCAGCAGCAGTCCTCCTCACGCTCGTGTCGGCCCCGCCCGCGCTGGCCGGACCACAGCAGAAGGTCCCGGTCGCGGAGGGGTACGGCGGCGCCGTCGCCACCGTCGACCTCGACGCCAGCAAGGCCGCCATCGCCGTGCTCAGGAGGGGAGGCAACGCCGTCGACGCCGCCGTCGCCGCGGGCGCGGTGCTGGGCGTCACGGAGCCGTACTCCGCGGGCCTGGCCGGCGGCGGCTTCATGGTGTACTACGACGCCAGGCAGCGCAAGGTCTTCACGATCGACGGCCGCGAGACCGCCCCGCAGGCCATGACCTCGACCACGTTAGAAGGCATCCCGTTCGAGGAGGGCGTCACCAGCGGCCTGTCGGCGGGCATTCCCGGCACGGTCGCGAACTGGGACCTGGCCCTCCGCAAGTTCGGCACGATCTCCCTCAAAGAGGCCCTCCAGCCCGCCATCGACGTGGCTTCCAAGGGCTTCGTCGTCGACCAGACCTTCTACCAGCAGACCGCCGACAACGCGGCCCGGTTCAAGGACATCACCTCCACGGCCAAGCTCTACCTCCCCAACGGCGCCCCGCCGCCCGTCGGCTCGGTGTTCAGGAACCCCGAACTGGCGGCCACGTACCGCGAGCTCGGCAAGCGCGGCCCCGGCTGGCTGTACGGCGGCCGGCTCGGCCAGGAGATCGTGGCCACCGTCAAGCAGCCGCCGGTCACCCCCGGCAGCACCCGCAACGTCCGGCCGGGCCTGATGGAGCTGTCCGACCTGCGGGCCTACCGCGCACTCCTGCGCGAGCCCACCAAGATCTCCTACAAGGGCAAGGACGTGTACGGCATGGCGCCCCCGTCCTCCGGCGGCTCGACGGTCGGCGAGGCGCTCAACATCCTTGAGGCTCTTCCGCAGGTCGGCCTGCACGAATACCTGGAGGCGTCGAGGCTGGCCTTCGCCGACCGCGGCAAGTACGTCGGCGACATTCCCGGCGTGCCGCTCAAGGAGCTGCTGTCCGACGGCTTCGCCAAGGAGCGGGCCTGCCTGATCGGCGACCGGGCGACGGCCCACCCGGCGGCCCCCGGCAGCCCGGACGGCTCGTACGAGCCCTGCGCCCAGCCCACCGGCACCGCCACCCCGATCGCGGACGAAGGCCCCGAGACCACCCATCTCGTCATCGCCGACCGCTGGGGCAACGTGATCGCCTACAACCTGACCATCGAGTCCACCGGCGGCAACGGCATCGTGGTGCCCGGACGCGGCGTGCTGCTCAACAACGAGCTGACCGACTTCACGTTCGGCCCGGCTCCCGGTGACCCGAACCTGCCCGGCCCCGGCAAGCGTCCCCGCTCGTCGATGTCGCCGACGCTGGTGTTCGAGCACGGCAGGCCGGTGCTGGCGGTCGGGTCGCCGGGCGGCTCGACCATCATCACGACCGTGCTGCAGATCCTGGTCAACCGGTACGAGTTCGGGATGAGCCTGCCGGACGCGCTCGCCGCGCCGCGCGCCACGCAGCGCAACACCGCGCAGACCCAGGCCGAGCAGGCGTTCCTGGACAAGTACCGGACCGAGCTGGAGGCCAAGGGGCACAGCTTCGCGCTCAACCCGGAGATCGGGGCGGCGACGGCGCTGGAGTTCGTCGGCCGGGGCCGGATCCAGGCCGTCGCCGAGCCCGTTCGCCGCGGCGGCGGCAGCGCGCTGGTGGTGGCTCCCTAGAAGTCGCCCACGTGGTCCTTCGCCCATTCGGCGAAGGACCGTGCGGGCCGGCCCGTCACCTCCTCGACCGTGTTCGTCAGGACAGGTGGCGGGCCGTCGAGCATCTGCGCGTAGCCGTCGAGCAGCGCGTCCACGAACGAGTCGGGGAAGGAGTCGTCGGCCAGCAGCCGCTGCCGCTCCCCCTCCCGGCTGAGCTCCTGCCAGCGCAGCGGGCGCCCGAGCGCGTCGCCGAGGATCCGCACCTGCTCGACCTGGGTCAGCGCCTGCGGCCCCGTCAGCGCGTAGCGGGCCCCGTCGTGGCCGTCCGTGGTCAGCGCCCGTACGGCCACGGCGGCGATGTCGCGCTCGTGCAGCATCGCCATCGACAGCGCGCCGAACGCGCCGCGCACCACGTCTCCGGAGCGGATCTGGTCGCGCCACCACAACGCGTTCGCGGCGAACGTGCTGGGCCAGAGCATGGTCCAGGCCAGGCCCGACTGCTCGACGCGCTGTTCGAGCTCGTTGTGCGAAAGGCCGACGGACGAGTCGGGCTGGTCGCGTACCGCGCCCGAGGAGAGCAGGACGGCGCGGCGGGCGTGCCGCCTGATCGCGCCGACCACGGCGGGGGCGAGGTCCGCGGTGTGGAAGGGCCAGATGAGGAAGACCGACTCGACGCCGTCCAGACACCGGTCGATGGTTTCGTGGTCGCCCTTGACCACCTCGACGGCCGCCGGCAGCGCCGCACAGGAGGGGTCACGGGTCATGGCGCGTACGGGGTGGCCCGCCTCGGCGAGCTGGTGGACGACCTGGCGGCCGACGTTTCCGGTGGCTCCTGTGACGAGAATCATGGGTCCAAGGTTGGCTCGCGGGCCGAAGCTACCTCAATTTTTCACGATATTTCGGTGGTTTTCCTCCAGGCGATTAGCCTGACCGGATGGAATCCGCCGAACTCGACGGCGTGGACCGCGGTCTGGTGCACGCGCTCCAGCTCGACGGCCGCGCCCCCTTCGCCAGGATCGCCGACGTGCTCGGCGTCTCCGAGCAGACCGTCGCCCGCCGCTACCGCAGGCTCACGGCGGCAGGCGTGATCAGGGTGGTGGGCGGCCTCGACGGCGTGCTCCTCGGCTACACGCCGTGGACCATCCGCGTACGCTGCACGCCCGACGCGGGCACCGCCATCGCCGAGGCCCTGGCCAGGAGGCCCGACACGCACTGGGTGCACCTGCTGTCCGGCGGCACCGAGATCTCGTGCTTCGCCCAGTCGCCCGACACGGTCCTGCTGGAGAAGCTGCCCCGGACCAGCCGCGTCCTGTCCATGACCGCGCATTCGCTCCTGCGCGGCTTCGCCCTGCCCGACGGCTGGCAGGGGCTGGCCTGGCTCACAGCGGAGCAGGCCGGCCGGCTGCGCCCCGGGCCGCGTACCGGATCGGACGGCATCGTCCTCCAGGAGGAGGACCACCGCCTCCTGGACGTGCTGGCCAGGGACGGCCGGGCCGGGTACACGGAGCTGGCCGGGGCCACGGGCTGGTCGGAGGCCACGGCCAAGCGCCGGCTGCGCCAGTTGCGCGAGTCCGGCGCGCTCACCATCCAGCTCGACTACTCCCCCAGGCTGCTCGGCTACCGCGCCGAGGCCCGGCTGTGGATGGCCGTGCGCCCCTCCGAGCTGCTCCACGTGGCCGGGACCCTCGCGGGCCACCCCGAGATCTCCTTCGCCAGCGTCACCACCGGCCCGACCAACCTCCTCGCCACCGCCATCTGCCGCGACAACGCCGACCTGTACCGCTACCTCACCGAACGGGTCAGCGCACTGGACGCCGTCCAGACGCTGGAGACCGCCCCCGTCCTCCGGACGGTCAAACGCACCGGCGCACTACCCCCACAGGCGTACGGGCGACCCGCGTGAACACTCCCCCGGGCTGACTCCGAACAGGGCCTGACGTGCGATTCGGCCCGCCCCTCCGACCGGCACGCTGAAAGGCATCACGTCAAGGAGGAGACATGCACAGCTTCTGGCCGATCATCCCGTTCTTCTGGGGCCTGTTCTGGGTCGCCGTCGTCGCGCTGGCCATCACGGCCCGGCACAAGGGCTGGTGGGGGCCGCGCCACGCGCACGTCGCGGCTGCCACGTCGCCCACCGCCGGGGCGGAGCGGATCCTCGCCGAGCGGTACGCCCGCGGCGAGATGGGCGAGGACGAGTACTTCGAGAAGGTGTCCGTTCTCAAGGGCTGGACATCCTAAACATCACTAAGGGTGCAATTACTGTCACTGGCCGCATTTATGGACCGGCGTTACGGTTCGTGTACCGGATACATAGAGAGCGGGGACAGGTATGCGATCCGTCGCCAAGTTCTGCGGCCAGTGCAGCTGCGGGTGCCCCGAGCTGTTCGTGGACGAAACGGCGCCCGTCGAGCGCCAGGTGGTCATCACCGACGACTTCGGGCAGCGCGTGGAGATGAGCCTCGACCAGTTCGGCTCGATCGTCGAGGCCGCCAAGAGCGGGTCTCTGGACAGTCTGGCGCTCGCCCGCTGAGCGCCGTCACCCTGCTGGCCGGTGGAGTCGCCGCCGGGCTGGTGGCGGGGACGGCCTCGTGCACCGCGGCGCAGGGCAGCCTGCTCATGGGCCTGGTCGATCACTGCCACGGGCGCGATCCCGCGCTGGTCGGCTGGTTCCTGGCGGGGCGGCTGGCCTCGTACACCACGGCCGGAGCGCTGCTCGGGCTGCTCGGCTCGGCCGTCAGCCTCCCGCCCGCGGCCCGCGCGGTGCTGCTCGTCGTGGCCGGGCTCACGGTGATCGTCTTCGCGGTCCGGCTGATGCGGCGCGGTCAGTGCGCGGCGAAGCCCGAGGCCGGCGTCCCCTCGCGCTACAAGGCGCCGCTGCTGGGCGCGGCCACCATCCTGGTGCCCTGCGGCGTGACCCTCGGCATGGAGATGATCGCGATCTCCAGCGGATCCCCGGTGGCGGGGGCGGCGGCCATGGCGGGGTTCGTGCTCGGCACCGCTCCGGCGTTCGCGCTGCTCGGGTACGTGCTGCGGCGCGTCTCCCGCACCCGGCTGGCCCGGCTCGCCGCGATCGTGGCCATCGCCGCCGGCCTCTGGACCGTCGGCGCCGGGCTCACCCTGGGCGGCTGGATCGGCGGCGCCCCGCCGGCCGCGTCCAGGCCCTTACCCGCCGCGCCGGGCCCCGGCGAGCAGATCGTGACGGTCTGGGCGACCCGCGAGGGCTACCGGCCGGCCGTCGTGGCGGCCCGCGCCGGAGCGCCGGTCGAGGTGGTGTTCAAGCTGGTCGACCGGGGGTGCACCGGCACGGTCACGATCGGCGGGCGCGACGTCGCGCTGCCGGCCACCGTACGCCTGCCGCCGCAGCCGAAGGGCGCGCTGCGGTACGTGTGCGGGATGGGCATGTACACGGGCTTCATCGACTTCTCGTGACGCCATGTCGGCGATTACCGTTCGTGATCACGCGATCACGTGCCACGCTGGTCGCCATGGCCTGGCAAGGAGAGGTCGCGGCGCCGTCCGTACCGGCGCCGCGCGTGGGAGACGAGCCCGAGTTGCTGGCCGCCGCGGGAGCCGGCGACGCGCAGGCCGCGCACCGGCTCGGCAAGCTCTATGCCCAGCACGGCGACCGCGCGGCCGCCAAGCACTGGTGGGAGCGGGCGGCCGAGGGCGGCAACCTGGACAGCGCGTACAACCTGGGCGTCTGGCACGAGATGCACGGCAGCCTGGTGGATGCCGTCAGCTGGTACGAGCTCGCGGCCGGCGCCGGTGACGCCGAGGCGGCGAGCAACCTGGCGACGCTCCTGCTGGAGCAGCGCGGAGACCCCGACAGGGCCCGGCGCTGGTACGAGGTCGCGGCCCACGGCGGCTCCAGCACCGCGGCCCGCAGGCTGGCGCTGATGTGCGAGGACGCGGGCGAGCTGGCGGCGGCCCGCGAGTGGCACCGCACGGCGGCCGCGGAAGGCGACATGGCCTCGGCGCACGACCTGGGCTTCCTGGCCTACGCGACCGGCGACGACGAGGAGACCGTGCGCTGGTGGGAGTACGCGGCCAGGGGCGGCCACCCGGACTCGGCGTACTGCATGGGCCTCTACCTGCACGCCAGCCGCGACCCCGAGGGCGCGGAGGCCTACTACCGGCTGGCCGTCAAGAGCGAGCACCCGGGCGCCGCCTCCCAGCTCGGCGAGATCGCGCTGTCCGTGGGCGACCTGCGGATCGCCCGCGCCTGGTTCGAGCAGGCCGCCGGCGCCGGGCGCGGCTACGACCAGCGGATGGCCGGGTTCGTCTGCGTCGAGCTGAGGGACTGCGCGGCGGCCAGCCACTGGTTCGGCCGGGCGGCGGCCGGCGGGGACGCCGAGGCGGCCTTCAACTACGGCCTGCTGCTGATCGCCGAGTTCGGCGACCTGGCGGGCGGGCAGCACTGGTTCCGGCAGGCGGCGCGGGCCGGGCACCGCGGGGCCGCCGTCGAGCTGGGCGGGCTGCTGTCGGTGGCCGGGGAGCTGGGCGAGGCCCAGGAATGGCTGTCCGATCCGCCGCCGCCCGCGTGGGGGCGGCACGCCGAGCCGGAGCTGGCCGCCAGGGCCGAGCTGGCCGCGGCGGCCACCGGCCGCAGGGGCGGCGCCGCGCTGGATGTGGGCGACCTGACCGAGGTGCTCGGCACGTGGGATCTGGTGACCCGGCCGCTGCACGACCACTCCGACGTGATCGGGTGGCTGGTGGGGCGCAGCGGGCTGCACCCGAGCGCGATCGAGCACCTGGCGTCGGTGCGCGGCACGCTGCTGCGTCCCGGGACCGCGCCGTGGCCGAGCTGCGGCGAGATCGAGTACGTGCTGGCCACGGCCCGCGACCTGCGCAAGCGCCTGGGCGTGCGGTGATCAGCGCACGCCCGGGCCCTCCTCGTCACACCAGTTCGGTCACCGGGGTGAACGGCAGGCCGAGCGCCTCGGCCACCGGCCCGTTGGTGAGCAGGCCATCGTGCGTGTTGAGCCCGCCCGCGAGGCCGGCGTCCGTCCTGAGCGCCTCGCGCCAGCCGAGGTCGGCCAGCTTGACCGCGTACGGGAGGGTCGCGTTCGTCAGGGCGTACGTGGAGGTGTTGGCCACGGAGCCCGGCATGTTGGCCACGCAGTAGAAGACCGACTCGTGCACCTTGTACGTCGGCTCGGCGTGCGTGGTCGGGCGCGAGTCCTCGAAGCAGCCGCCCTGGTCGATGGCGATGTCGACGAGCACGGAGCCCGGCTTCATACGCGAGACCAGGTCGTTGGAGACCAGCGTCGGGGCCTTGGCGCCGGGGATCAGCACCGCGCCGATGACCAGGTCGGCCTGCAGGACCTCCTGCTCGATCGCGTACGACGTCGAGACCAGCGTCTTGAGCCGGCCCTGGTAGATGGCGTCGATGAAGCGCAGGCGGTCGATGTTCGTGTCGAGCACGGTGACGTCGGCGCCCATGCCGACGGCGATCTGCGCGGCGTTGAGGCCGGAGACGCCGCCGCCGATCACGACCACCTTGGCCGGGGCCACACCCGGCACGCCGCCCGGCAGGACGCCGCGGCCGCCGTTGAAGCGCATCAGGTTGTAGGCGCCCACCTGCGGCGCGAGGCGGCCGGCGACCTCGGACATCGGGGCGAGCAGCGGCAACGTGTTGCCCACCTGGACGGTCTCGTACGCGATGCCGGTCGTCTTGGCCTTCAGCAGCGCGTCCGTGCAGGGACGCGAGGCGGCCAGGTGCAGGTACGTGAAGAGCACGAGCCCCTCACGCAGCCGGTGGTACTCCTCGGCGATGGGCTCCTTGACCTTGAGCACCATCTCCGCTTCGCCCCATACGGCGTCGGCACCGTCGAGGATCTTCGCCCCCGCCGAGAGATATTCCTCGTCCGGGATGTGCGAGCCCAGGCCCGCACCCCGCTGGACCAGGACGTCGTGGCCGTGGCGCACCAGCTCGTGAACTCCGGCGGGCGTGGCGGCGACGCGATATTCGTGGTTCTTGACCTCGGCAGGGACGCCGATCTTCATGGTTGATCCTTTCGCGAAACCGGCACGCCGTCGTACCGGACTGAGGGGTGGTTCTGTCGGGCCTCTACAGACGCGTCCACGCTTCGGTGAGCACGCCACGGAGTATCGACCCGATCTCGGCGAACTCCTCGGGCCCCGCGATCAGCGGGGGCGCCAGCTGGATGACAGGATCGCCGCGGTCGTCGGCGCGGCAGTAGAGGCCCGCGTCGAACAGCGCCTTGGACAGGAAGCCGCGCAGCAGCCGCTCCGACTCGTCGGCGGAGAACGTCTCCTTGGTGGCCTTGTCCTTGACCAGCTCGATGCCCCAGAAGTAGCCCGAGCCGCGCACGTCGCCGACGATCGGCAGGTCGCGCAGGCCGTCGAGGGTCTCCTTGAACAGCGGCTCGTTCCTGGTGACGTGGCCGAGCAGGTCCTCGCGCTCGAAGATGTCGAGGTTGGCCAGCGCGACGGCCGAGGAGACCGGGTGGCCGCCGAAGGTGTAGCCGTGGGCGAACATGGCGTCGCCGCCCTTGAACGGCTCGAACAGCCGCTCGTGCGCGATCATGGCGCCGATGGGCGAGTAGCCGCTGGTCATGCCCTTGGCACAGGTGATGATGTCCGGCACGTAGTCGAACTTCTGGCCGCCGAACATCGTGCCGAGCCGGCCGAAGGCGCAGATGACCTCGTCGGAGACGAGCAGCACGTCGTACTCGTCGCAGATCTCGCGCAGGCGCTGCCAGTAGCCGGGAGGGGGCGGGAAACAGCCGCCGGCGTTCTGGACGGGCTCGGCGAAGACGGCGGCGACGGTGTCGGGGCCCTCCATCTCGATGGCGCGGGCCACGCGCTCGGCCGCCCAGAAGCCGTACTCCTCGGGCGTCATGCCCTTGACGCCGGTGATCTCGTCGGCGCGGTAGTGGTTGGTGTTGGGGACCCGGACCGAGCCGGGCACCAGCGGCTCGAACATCTGCTTGAACGCGGGGATGCCGGTGATCGACAGCGCGCCCTGCGGGGTGCCGTGGTAGGCGATCTGGCGGCTGATGACCTTGTGCTTGAGCGGCTTGCCGATGAGCTTGTAGTACTGCTTGGCCAGCTTCCAGGCGGTCTCGACCGCCTCACCGCCGCCGGTGGTGAAGAACACGCGGTTGAGCTCGCCGGGCGTGTACGAGGCCAGCCGCTGGGCCAGCTCGGCGGCCTTCGGGTGGGCGTATGACCACAGCGGGAAGAACGCCAGCTCCTGAGCCTGCTTGGCGGCGGCCTCGGCCAGCTCCTGGCGTCCGTGGCCGACCTGGACCACGAAGAGCCCGGCCAGTCCGTCGAGGTAGCGCTTGCCGTGGATGTCGTAGACGTAGGACCCCTCACCGCGCACGATGGTCGGGATCTCGGACTGCTGATAGGCGCTGTGCCTGGTGAAGTGCAACCACAGGTTGTCCTGCGCGGCCTTCAGGACGTCGTTTTCCGGCTGCGTCATGGTTATCTTCCCTCGTGTCTCAACTCCCCACAGTCTGCATGCTCACCTGCGGATTTGCCAAGCGAATCGGTCGCAGCAATATGCAAGAAAATCGGTATCCGCAGATCGACTATGTAACGGCGACGAAATCCGCATGTAGATTGGCGCGCGGGTCACCAGCGCCGCTCTGGCGTTCTCGCACGTGGAACGTTGTGTGATCCAATGAGACCAACATGTTGAGACCAGCCAGAACCTTCTGATAACGACCCCCGGGGGACCTTTCCGTGACTCGTGAACAGATTGAGAGCGCCGTCGCCGCCGCGATGCCCCAGGCCGTCGAGGAGCTGAGGCGGCTGGCCGCCATACCCTCCGTGGCCTTCCCCGGGCATCCGGAGGAGCCGGTCTTCGCCGCCGCCGCGATGACGGAGGAGCTGCTGCGCTCCGTGGGCCTGCCGCGTGTCCAGCAGGTGCCGGTCGAGGGCAGCTTCCCGGCGGTCTTCGGCGAGGCCCCCGCGCCGCCCGGCGCGCCCACGGTCCTGCTGTACGCGCACTACGACGTGCAGCCCGCGGGCGACCCGGCCGCGTGGCGCACTCCGCCGTTCGAGCCGACCTTGATCGACGGCAAGCTGTACGGGCGGGGCTGCGCGGACGACAAGTCCGGCATCCTCTCCCACATCATTGCCCTGCGCGCCTTCCAGGGCCGCTTCCCCGTGGGCATCAAGGTCATCATCGAGGGCCAGGAGGAGTACGCGGGCGAGCGCCTCGAGGCGTTCGTCGAGCGCAACCCCGACCTGCTGCGGGCCGACGCCATCGTGGTGGCCGACACCGGCAACCCGCGGGTCGGCGACCCGGCGGTCACGACCTCGCTGCGCGGCATGGCGGCGTTCACCATCGAGGCGCGCACGCTGCGGGAGCCGGTGCACAGCGGCTCGTTCGGCGGCGCGGCCCCCGACGCGCTGGCCGCCCTCATGCGCATGCTGACCTCGCTGCACGACGACAACGGCGACATCCGCGTGCCCGGCCTGCCGCGCGGCACCTTCCTCGGGCAGGGGCCGTCGGAGGAGGAGTTCAGGAAGACGGCCGGCGTCGTCGACGGCGTCTCGCTGGTGGGCTCGGGCTCGCTGGCCGACCGGCTCTGGGCGTCGTACGCGATCACGGTGACGGGCCTGGACGTGCCGACGGTCTCGGGCGCGGTGAACGCGGTCCAGCCCGCCGCGCGGGCCCGCGTGACCGTCCGCGTCCCCCCGGCGGGCGACCCGAAGGCGACGGTGAACGCCGTGGTCGAGTTCCTGCGCAAGGTGGCGCCGTGGGGCGTCCAGGTGTCGTTCACGGACCTGACGGTGGGCTCGGGCTTCCAGGCGGACTCGGGCGGCAAGGCCCGCGCCGCCCTCAACCGCGCCATGGAGCGCGCCTTCGGCCGCCCGCCCAGGGACGTGGGCGCCGGAGGCTCGATCCCCCTGGTCAACACGCTCCTGAAGCAGTTCCCCGCGGCGGAGATCCTGCTGTTCGGGGCGGAGGACGAGGACGCGGCCATCCACGCGCCCAACGAGCGGGTGGACCTGGAGGAGCTACGGCGGGTGGCGACGACGGAGGCCCTGTTCCTCCACGAGCTCAGCCTCCCCACCGCGCTCGGGGTGTGACGACAGGTCGTGCGGGCTCGCCTCGGATGGGGAGCCCGCGCGACCCCTAAGATCCGTTCCATGCGTTCCGCGATCTTAGGCGGCCTCGCCGCCTCTTTCCTGCTGGCCGCCACGGCTCCCGCCGTGGCCGCCGCCCCCGCCAAGCCGCTGACCCCGGATCAGCTGAGCGAGGCCCTGATAACGCCCGCCGACCTGGGCGGGCAGTACACGGAGAACCCGAAGCACATCCGTGAGGCGCTGGACTCCGAGTCGGCGCACACGAAGAAGTGCCGGAGCGCCATCAAGGCGCTGAAGCCCATTCTCACGAGCAAGGCGGCCGCCTTCATCGACGAGGAGGGCAAGCCGTCCGGCGTCAAGCAGTTCCTGATCAGCGGGACTCCCGCGCGGCTGGCCCGCTGGGAGCCCGTGGCCAAGGTCATGGTCCGCGACTGCGCCGGGGTCAAGGCGAACTCCGACTCCTCCAAGGCCGGCATCACCAAGCTCTCCATCGGCAAGTTCGGCGCCTGGACCTACGGCATCAGGCACCGCAAGACGATCCCCGCCCTGAACTCCAAGCCGAGTTTCGCGGCGGACGTCGTGCTCATCGGGACCGGGAACAGCGTCATGCTGCTGGTGAGCGACGGCTTCTTCGGGACGTTCGATCCGGGCCTGAGCAAGCGGGCGGCGAAGGTGGCCATGCGGAAGCTGCAGGAAGCCCAGGCGACCGCCGCCGAGTAGAGAAGGACGGTTCCGGCGTGTCGGGGGCGCCGGGTCCAGCCGATCACCGTAGCCGGCCGATCAGCGTGACCAGTCGATCAGCGCCAGGAGGCGGTCGGACTGGGCGCGGTCCGCGGCGGTCAGGGCGATGCCTCTGACCAGGGTCAGCAGGTCGCGTACGTCGAGATCCGCCCGTACGGCGCCTGCCTGCTTGGCCGCGTCCAGCAGGCCCGAGGCCGTGGCGAGCATGGACGCGTGCCACTGCGCCACCAGCGCGGTGGCGCCGCTGTCGCCGGTGACCGCCAGGGCCAGGTCGCGCTTGGAGGCGATGTGGTCCATGAAGAGCCGCAGCCATTCGTGCAACGCCTGCGCCGGCGACCCGGCGGCCGACAGGGTCTGGCCGCGGGCGCACAGCTGGGCGACCTCGTCCGCGTAGACGGCGACCAGCAGATCCGTACGGGTGGGGAAATGTCGGTACATGGTGGCGTTGCCGACCCCGGCCCGGCGGGCCACGTCGTCGAGCGGCGCGTCGGTGCCGCGTTCGGCGAAGACCTGCGCGGCCGCGGCCAGCAGCCGGTCGTGGTTGCGCTGCGCATCCGCCCGGCGAGGACGCGATCCCATCCGTCTCCTTGCTAAGTGGGGAACTCCCCATCTAGTCTAGTCACGTCAGCTAAACGGGGAGTTCCCCACTTAACGCGGGAGGCAGGCATGGCAGCGACGGCCGGTGAAGTGCATCGGCGCATCGTCGAGCTCTACGGGGCCGGGCGGATCGACGAGGGGCTGGCGCTTGTCGACCCCGGCGTGATCGACCACCGAGGCGGCTCGGACGGCGACCATCATGGGCTGGCGGCGTGGAGGGAGAAGTGGGAGCGGGCCCTGTCCGGCGGGACGGGCTTTCATGACATGTCCGTCACAGTGGAGCAGAACATCTCCACCGACGACCTCTCGACCAACGTCTACCTCAGCCGCGGCACGCACACCGCCTCGGGGCGCCGCTACGAGGTGCGGGGAATGGACATGATCCGCGTCCGGGACGGCAGGATCGTCGAGCACTGGGCCATCAGGGACTCGGTGGCCATGGGCCACCAGCTCGGCCTGGATCAGTGATACCGGTGCACCAGCCGCAGGCCCGCCTCCACCAGCACCCACCCCAGGCGCACCTCCACGGCGCGGACCACCGAACCGCCCGGGCGGCGGCGCTCCACGCCGGGCCGCAGCTCACCCACCTGAGCTCGCCGCCACATGGCGGCCCGCAGTTCGCCCGCGCGGGCGTGCCGCCGCGCGTCGGCTCGCAGCTCACGGGCTCGCGCCCGCTCCACGAACAGATACAACTCCGGATACATCACACCCTCCTCAGTCAGGTCCGGCCTCAGTCAGGTCCGGCCTCAGTCAGGTCCGGAACGGGAAGCCGTACGTGTGCACGGCCACGTTCTCGCGACCCTCGACGTCGCCCGCCTCGCGAGCGACCTTCCCGCGCGCCCGCCACTTCCTGACGACCTCGTTGATCTCGTCGCCCAACCGCTGAAGCTCCTCTGCCGTCAGCGAGAGGACCTGCTCGGAGCTGAAGCCCGCGTTGCGCCAGTCGCCGGGCCAGGCATGCTGGGTGTCGAGGTAGCTCTCATACATCTCGTTACGCTGGCGGGCGTATATGCGTGTCACCGCGGAGTGGACGGCCGCGCTCTCGGGGGAGTCGCGAAAGTCCTCGTCCCTCGTGCTGATGCCGTCGTCCACCGGTCGCCACCAGCGCTCCCGCGCGTCGCCGCGGGCCTGCGCCTCCTCGATGAGGCCGTGCGTGGCCAGCTTGCGCAGGTGGTAGCTGACCAGCGAGACGGCCTCGTCGACCTGGTCGGCGAGCTGGGAGGCGGTCGCCGCGCCCGTCACCTTGAGCGCGCGGTAGAGCTTCATGCGCAGCGGATGCCCCAACGCCTTGAGCGTGTCGAGGTCCTTGATCCGACGATTCTCCTCGGTGGCCATGGAACCACCATAGAAGCGAAAGAAAATTTGCGCAAATAAATTTGCGCATCGAAGGGTAGGGTGAGGGGCATGGCGACGTTCGCACTGATCCACGGGGGCGGCGGGTCCGCGTGGGACTGGCATCTGCTGGAGCCCGAGCTGCGCGACCGCGGGCACGACGCTGTGGCGGTGAGCCTGCCGATCGAGGACGGGTCCGCCGGCCTGCTCGACTATGCCGACGCGGTGGTGGAGGCGGTCGAGGGCCGGCGCGACCTCGTCGTCGTGGCGCACTCGTGGGGCGGCTTCGTCGGGCCGCTCGTCTGCGCCCGCACGCCGGCCGACCTCCTGGTGCTGGTCACGGCCATGATCCCGGCCCCCGGTGAGCCGCCGTCCGACTGGTGGGGCAACACGGGGTTCGGCTCGAAGGACATGTCCGACCCGATCGGCCTGTTCCTGCACGACGTGCCCGGAGACGTGGCCGAGGAGCTGCTGACGAGGTCACGGGACCACGCAGACAAGGCCATGGGAGAGCCGTGGCCGCTCGACGCGTGGCCCGACGTGCCGACGAGATTCCTGCTGTGCCGGGACGACCGGTTCTTCACGCCCGATTTCATGCGCGGGGTCGTACGCGACCGGCTCGGCATCACGCCCGACGAGATCGACGGCAGCCACGCCCCCATGCTGGCCCGGCCGAAGGAGCTGGCCGACCGCCTGGAGGGCTATCTCACCGGCAGGTCGTAGACGCGGCGCACGCTGCTGCCGAGCCGGGCCACGTTCGCCCCGTACACGTGGATCGACAGCCCCACCTCGTCGCTGGTGTTGCGGACCTTGTGGATGTCGCCGGGCGGCGCGAACCCGCTCACCTCGCCGGGCCGGTTGTCGACCCGCCCGATCTCAACCAGATGATCGCCCATGTCGCGGTAGAGGGTCTCGTGCTCGATCCCGCTGACGATGCCGAACGCGCACCACGACACGTGGTCGTGGATCTGCGTCTCCTGGCCGGGACGCCACACGACGCTCACGATGGAGAAGTCCTCCTCGCAGTGGAGCGGGCGGGACACGTAACCGTCGGGCGAGCCCTCGCGTTCGCGCGGCGTGAGGATGTCGAGCCCGGGAAGCCGGCCGCGCAGCAGGTCCGCGACGGCGAACGCGGTCTCGGCCCGCCCGAGCCGCCGCGCCACGATCTCGGAGACCCCGGTCACGAGCGCGTCCAGGCCGGGCCGCGCGGCGGTGGTGGCGGCCATATTCATGGTGTCCCCCTAGGGAAAGCAGACAATCACCCTTCCCCTTCTACGGTGCTACACCTCAACCGATAGGTCCAACAGAAGTTATCTGGCCCATTCATAGATACGATCGATGAATGCTGGATGTCGTGCGCCTTCGCGTTCTCGTCGCGGTCGCCCGCAAGGGCTCGCTGACCGCCGCCGCCAAGGAGCTCCACTACTCGCAGCCCTCGGTCAGCCACCACCTGGCCCGGCTGGAGGCGGAGACCGGGGCCCGGCTCGTCCAGCGCGTCGGGCGCGGCGTCAGGCTCACGGAGGCGGGCCGGCTGCTCGCCGAGCGGGCCGCCGAGATCATCAGCCGTCTCGACGCCACCGCCGAGGAGCTCGCCGCGCACGTGGGGCTGCGCTCGGGACGCGTGCGGCTGGCCGCGTTCCCCTCGGCGCTGGGCACGTTCATCCCGAAGGCGGCGGGGCTGCTGTCGGCCGCCCATCCGGGGTTGCGCCTGCAGCTCACCGAGATCGAGCCGCCGGAGGCGCTCAGGCTGCTGCGGTCCGGGCGCGTGGACGTGGCCGTGATCTTCCGGTACGACGACACCGCGCCCGAGGACGACGACATCCGCATGATCCACCTCCTCGACGACCCCAGCTACCTGGTGGCCAGGGGTCCGGCGGGCGGGCTGGCCGACCACGCGGACTCGGCCTGGATCGCGGGATGCGACCGGTGCAGGAGCCATCTGCTGGACATCTGCGAGAAGGCGGGATTCACCCCGCAGATCTCGTTCACCAGCGACGACATCGTGGCCGTGCAGGCCCTGGTGGCGGCCGGGCTGGGCCTGACCATGCTGCCGGGGCTGGCGCTGCGGGCCCACCGCAACCCGGACGTGCAGGTGGCCGAGGTGCCCGGCTCGACCCGGCACGTGTACGCCGCCGTCTACGGCGAGCCGCCCCACCCACCGGCCACGGAGGCGCTGCTGGCGGCGCTGCGGGAAAGTCTTTTGACGCCGCCTCTACGATGATCCCATGCCGGAAATTTCGACTCTCGTGCTCTTCTGCGTGGCCACTCTCGGCCTGCTCGTGGTCCCCGGACCGGCGGTCCTCTACATCGTCACCCGGAGCGTCACCCAGGGCCGTGCCGCGGGCGTGATCTCGGTGCTCGGCGTGCACACGGGCTCGCTCGTCCACATCGCGGCGGCGGCGCTGGGCCTCAGCGCGCTGCTGGCGGCCTCGGCCACGGCGTTCACCATTGTGAAGTACGTGGGCGTGGCCTACCTGCTCTACCTCGGCGTACGCAAGCTGATGCAGCGCGAAGAGGGCGAGCAGGTGCTGGAGTTGCGCGTGCAGTCGAAGCGGCGACTGTTCTGGGAGGGCTTCGTGGTGAACGTCCTCAACCCCAAGACGGCCCTGTTCTTCCTGACGTTCCTGCCGCTGTTCACCCACCCGGACGTGGGGCCCGTCGGCCCGCAGATCCTGCTGTTCGGGGCGCTGTGGCTGGTGCTGGGGATGGCGTCCGACGGCGCGTACGCGATGCTCTCGTCGGCGCTGGCGGGCCGGCTGCGTGGGTCCGCCCGTGCGCGCCGCCGCCTGAACGTGGGCAGCGGGCTGGTCTACCTCGGGCTGGCGGCCTGGCTCACAACCGAGAAGGCCTGACAAGCCAGGAAATTTCTGGCTCATAGTGCGATAGTGAGATCAGATCAGGGGGACGGCACGTCGGGACGTAGCTAAGAGGCGGACCTCATGGACACGCCACCGCACCGCCTCGGGCTCGAACGGGTCGTCGAGGTCTACTCGGGTCACGACGACCTCGTCGGCGTGACCGGCTCCGGCTATGCGATCGGTGCCGATCTGGTGCTGACCTCGGGCCTGGTGGTGGCCCCCGGCCTGCCGTGCCAGGTACGCGCGGCCGATTCGGGCCACTGGGCCGAGGCCGAGCAGGTATGGCGCGGGCGGGCGGGCGCGGTGCTCCTGCGGGTCGCCGGGGCCCCCTGGGCCGGCGTCCCCGGCATCGAACACGTCCGCTGGGCCAGGGTGGCCGCCTTCTCCGGCGCGGCAACGGGCTTCAGGGTGCGCTGCGTGACCACAGGGTTCCCGTGGCTGGGGCGGCGGGCCGGGATCCGGGACGCGGAGACCGTGACGGGCCTGGTCGAAGCCCCCACCGGCGCGGTGTCGAAGGTCCTGGCGGTCAGCGTGCTGAGCCCAGAGCCCGAGTCACCGCCGGGCGCGCTCACGCGGGGCCTGCCGGGCGCCGTCCTGCTCGCCGAGCCGGCCGGGCAGATCATCGGCGTGGTCGCCGCCGGCCCGTCCGGGACCGCGCCGCACGAGCTGGACGCGGTGCCCGCGACCGCGCTGCTGGGCGACGAACGGTTCTGCGAGCTGGCGGGCGTGGCGCCCGGCCGGATGGAGACCGTGGCGGAGGACGACCCCTCGGTGATCCTCGCCGGCCTCCTGACCCCCGCCCGCGAGAGGCTGCCCCAGGACTGCTCGGACTGGACGCTGCTGATGGCGCGGCACGCGGTGGTGCCGTTCCTGGGGAGGGACGAGCAGCTGGCGGACCTGCGCGCGTGGGCCGCCGAACCGGCCGCCCTGTCGATCGCGGTGCTGACCGGCCGGAGCGGCACGGGCAAGACGAGGCTGGCGGGCGAGCTCTGCGCGGAACTGGCCGAGGCCGGGTGGGACACCGGATTCCTGCCGCTGGACTCCGCCGGCCACCCGCTGGCCGGCCGGGCCCTGGAGGCGTTACGCCCGACCCTGCTCGTGGTCGACCATCCTGACCCGTCCCCGCCCCTGGTGGGCGAGCTGGTACGGCGCCTGGCCAAGCACGGGCGCAACCCCCGCGTACGGCTCCTGCTGCTGGCCCGCGAGCTCGGCGAGGCGGACTGGTGGCGGCGGCTCGACACGGCGGCCGGCGGCTGGCTGAGACGGCTCACCTCCACGACGGTCCAGCTCAACGCCCACCCGCTCACCCTGGCGGAGCGCACGGACCACGCGCTCGCCGCCATGAAGGCCTTCGCCCCCAGCCGGGCCGCGCTGCCCGCCCCGCCGCGCCTCGACGACCCGGAGTACGGCCTCCCGCTCCACGTCCACCTGGCGGCCCTGCTCCGGCTGTGCGACGACGAGCGCCCCACACCCTCGAGCGACGGCGAACCGCCCGCGCACGCACGCGACCGCGACGCCGACCCGCGCACGCAGCCGATGCGGCCGCACGGGGGCGGCCTGCTCCACCGGTTCCTGGCGCGGGAGAGCGACCAGTGGGCGCGGGTGTGGCCCGCCGAGCACGAACGCGTGGACGACGTGACGGCACGCCAGGCCGCGGCGGTGCTCGCGCTCACCGCGCCGGCGCCTGCCGAGCTGCCGGGCCTGCTGACGGCCGTACCCGGACTGCGCGGCGGGACCGGGCTCCACGGGCACACCACGAACGCGGCCCGCTGGCTGGGCACCGTCTTCCCGAGCGGCGAGCTGGGCCCTGACCTCGTCGCCGAGGAGCTCCTGGCCGAGACGGAGGGCCTGGACGAGCTCGTGCTCGCCCTCCACGATCACGAGGGCCGCACGGTCCACCACCTCGTCCACCTGCTGCACGTCCTGCGCCTGTCCGCCGACCGGGCGCGGGTCGGGTCGGCGCTGCGCTCCCTGGTCGGGGCCAGGATCGGCGCGATGGCCACCGAGGCCGCCGCGAACCCCGCCACCCGGCTCGGGGACCTGCTCAACGCCGCCCTCACGCTGTTCCCCGCCGACCGGGAGCTCGCCGAGGCCGCGTCCGGCCTGCTGGAGAGCGGGCGGGGCGCGGCGCTGGGACTGCGGGCGTTGCACGTCACCCTCGGCGAGCTGGCCGTACGGCACCGCCGGGCGAGTGGCGAACGGATCGCGCAGGCCGCGGGGTTGTCCTGGCTGTCCGGGCGGCTGGTGGCCGTCGGGCGGGTCGGCGAGGCGGTCGTGGCGGCGGCGGAGGCCGTCGAGATCTACGCGGCCGCTCCCCCGTACGAGGCGGCGGCCGGGCGGGCGGAGGCGCTGTTCAGCCTGGGGGCGTGCCTGCTGCTGGCGGGCGAGGCCGGTTCTGCGCTCAAGCCCGCGCAGGAGGCGGCGGCCAGGTTCCGCATCCTGGCCGAGGAGGATCCTGGGTACGCGGCGGAGGCGGCGCGGGCGCACCACAATGTCGCGTGCGCGCTGCTGGAGCTCGGGCGGCTGGACGAGGCCGTGGCGGCCTTCGAGGCGGCGGGCGGCGACCCGGACGTCGCGGCCCACCTGGCGGCACTCGCCTCCGCACCCCCGCAGTCCGTCACCTCATGGCCAGGACCCGAGCCGACCACGCGGCCCCGGCCGACCTTCGCGCCGGAACCGGGGGCCGGGTTCCGGCCGGACGACACGCCGCCGATGAGGTTGCTCACCGCCCCGGCCCTCGCGCCACCTCCCGGAGCACTCCCCGTCCCGGGCGTGGCGTCGCCTCCGGGGACGGCGGTGCCGGTGCCGGGGCCGCTGGTGCCGTTCGAGGAGGCGGACGGCGGCGCGCTGCCCGAACTGGCCGCCTGCCTCGCCGTCGCCGCCACCGTGGCCGTCAAGGGCGTGGCCCCCACGAACGCGGACCTGGCCCACCGCCTCCACCTCCTGGCCGCCTGGCTCGAAGGGCAGGGCAGGCCGGCCGACGCGGTCGTCCCCGCCTCGGAGGCCGTCGTACGGCTGCGCGGCCTCGCCGCCCAGGAGCCCGGCCTGCGGTCCATGCTCGCCGACGCCGCCGGGCTGCTGGCCGGGCTCCATGCCCGGCTGGACGACCTGGACGCCGCCGTGCGGTCCGCCGCCGAAGCCGTGCGCAACCTGCGTGCCCTGGTCACCCTGGAGCCCGACGAGCACGGTCACACCCTGACCGGGCGGCTGCTGGAGCTGGGCGAGCTGCTGCTGGTCGACGACCGGCCCGAGGCGGCGCTGGGGCCGTTGCAGGAGGCCATGAGCGTGGCGGCCGACCGGCGCCCGGCCACGGAGGCGCGGGCCAGGCGGCTGCTCGGCCTGTGCCTGGACGAGCTCGGGCGGCCCGCCGACGGCCGGGCGCAGCTGGAGCTCGCCGCCGAGCTGTACGACAGGCTGAGCCCCGAGGACCTGACGGCCGAGAACGGCTCCCCCGCGCGGCACGCATCCGAGGCGCGAGTACGAGCCCGACGGCCGGAGCCGGCGGGCGGCCACATGGGTGGCCGGCCGTGGCAGCCGGAACCGGCCGCCGATCGCGTCGGTGGGCGGCCGTGGCTGCTGGAGCTGGTCACCTCGCGGCCGGAGGAGGCCGTGGTCGGCGCGGAGCGGCGGCTGGTGGAGTGCCGGCAGGCCGCCGAGGCGGGCGGCACGCCGGAGATCCACGCCTACATCTCCGCGCAGGCCGTGCTCGCCCGGGCCTGGACGGACGTGGGGCGGGCCGGGGACGGGCTCGTGCTCGCGACGCAGGCCGCCGAGCTGCTGAGCCGCCACCCCGTACCGGACGCGCCGCAGCGCGAGCCCGGCCCGGAGCGGCCGCACGCGATCGCCGTGGGAATGGTGGCGGCGGCGCTCGGGAGGGCGCTCGTGAGCCTGGGGCGGGCCGAGGAGGCCAGGCCGCACCTGCGCACCGCCGTCGAGTCCTACGAGCCGATGGCCGAGACGAGCGTCGTGTTCCGTACGGAGCTGGCCGAGCTGCTGATCCTGGAGACGGCCGCGCTCCCCCGGGCCGGCGCGGAGGCTGCCGCCGATCGGCTCGTCGAGCTGTACGACGGGCTCGTGTCGGAAGGGCTCGTGGCCGCCTCCGCCCTCGCCGGGGCGCTGTGCCTGCAGGGCGGCGCCCGCCTCGCCGGGCAGGACGTCGAAGGCGCGCTCCGGTCGGCCACCCGGGCCCTCGATGTCATGACGCCGGCGGACGACCGGGTGCTCACCGCCGCCTGCCTGGAGCTCGCCGGCCTGTGCCTGGCCGAGCTGCACGAGCCCGGCGCGGCCGGGCCGAAGCTGGCCGAGGGCGTCGAGCTGATGACCGACCCGCCGCCGGAGCTCGCCGGGGTGCACCTGCCGGCCCTCGCGCGGCTGGCCAGGATGCGGGTCGAGGAGGAAGGACCGGCCGCGGGCATCGTCCTCTACCGCCGGATGCTCGACACGCGGCCGCTTCCCGGGACGGAGGTGCTCGGAACGCTCATCGAGGAGGTCTCCGGCTATCCGGGCGACCCGTCCGAGCTGCTTGCGGCGCTCGCGTCCTTCACGGACGCGCTGGAGCGGGAGGTGCCGCTGAGCAGCGGTGACGGCGCCGAGATGCACGACCGGTACGGGCGCTGCCTGACGCAACTCGGCGCAGCCGCGAGGGAAGGCACAGCGCGGGAAGACACGGCGCAGGAAGGCACAGGGCAGGAGGGCGCGGCGGTGCTGTGCGCCGAGCTGGCCGTCCGGGTCTACCGAGGGCTGGCCGCCTTCTCCGGCGACCACCGCGGACGGCTCGGCCTGGCGCTGGCCGCGCTCGCCCGGCACGGCCAGGCCGAGCCCGCCGTCCTGGAGCAGGCCGTCCACCTCCTCGCCGGGCAGCCGGGCGACGTGCTGGCGGACGTCCTCAACCGCTACGCCGTCCTGCTGCTCGAACAGGGCCGTCCCGTGGAGGCGCTGGCACACTGCGAGCGGGCCGCCGACCTCTGCGACGAGCTCGACGACCCGGCCCTGGCCGCCGTCACGTACGCCCGGCTCGGCGCCGCCCTGGCCATGCTCGAACGCCCCCAGGCCGCCCTGGAGGCGATCACCTGGTCCCTTGCCGAGCTGGACCGGGCCGCGGAAGCCGGCCCGGAGCTGCGCCGCGTCCGCGCTCAGGCGATCCAGGTGCGCGGGCGGGCGCTGCGGGCCGCCGGCAGGGAGCAGGAGGCGCTGGCACACCTCATGGAGGCGTTGCGGCTCTACACGGACCTGTCCGAGCAGCGGGAGGCCGCCGAGACCGCCGCGGTGATCGCCGACGACCTGCTGGCCGCCGGGCGGCCGGAGGAGGCCGCCGAGTACGCCGGGATCGCCGCCGCCGGACAACCACCGGGCACGCTCAAGCACACCCTGGCCACCCAGCGGCTCGTCCGCTGCCACATGATGCGCGGCGAGCTCGCCGAGGCCAACGCGCTCGTCGAGGAGCTGATCCCGCGGGCCAGGCGGTCGCCGGACGATCTCACGTACCGGGCCGTCCTCGCCGACTCCCTGGCGCAGAGCTCCGAGCTGCTGCCCCTGCTCGGGCTGGACGAGGGGACCGAGGCCGAGACCAGGGCCCGGGAGGCCATCGGCATCTACGACGAGCTGCTGACCACCGGCGTGAACGCGCAGGCCCTGCACACCAGCCGGGCGGGCGCCTGCCTCACGCTGGCCTCCGCGCTCAGGATGCGGGCCCTGGCCGCCGAGGCGATCCAGCCGCTGCGGGAGGCGGTGGCGGCGCTGGAGCGGTTCGGCTCAGGAAGCACCGTGGAGCAGCGCTCCGGCCAGGGGAACCCGACGCAGCGCGAGCTGCTGTCCAGGGCGATGCTCATGCTGGGCGACGCGCTCATGGAGGCGGGCCGGGCGCTGGAGGCGGGGCTCGTCTTCCACCGCGCCACGCAGGTGACCCGGGACGAGCTGTCCAGGGCCGTGGCGCACGCCCGGCTCGGCCTGTGCCAGCAGGAGCTGGGCAGGGACGACGCCGCCGACGCCGCGCTGCGCGTCTCCGCGGGGCTGCTGCGGGACCTGACGGCCCACGACGGCGTCGCCGACCTGCTCCGCGACGTGCTGCGGGGCAGGCTGACTCTGCTGGAGAAGACGGGCAGGCGCAACGAGACGGCGGCGATCGAGGAGGAACTGCAGCGGCTCTAGGCGTCGTTGGCCTGGACCGTCTCGCGGGCCCACCGGTAGTCGGCCTTGCCCGCGGGCGAGCGCACCATCTCCTCCACGAACGCGTACGTACGAGGCACTTTGTACCCCGACAGCAGCGTCCTGCAGTGCGCGTCCAGCTCGTCGGCCGTGACCTCGACGCCCGGCCGCGGCTCCACCACGGCCGCGACCCTGTTCCCCCACCGCTCGTCCGGCACCCCGGTCACCACCGCGTCGAACACCGACGGATGCCCCTTGAGCACCGCCTCGACCTCCTCGGGGAAGACCTTCTCCCCGCCGGTGTTGATGCACTGCGAGCCGCGGCCGAACACGTTCACGGTCCCGTCGGTGTCGACGGTCGCCAGGTCGCCGGTCAGCAGCCAGCGGGTGCCGTCCGCGTCGGTGACGAACGTGCGGGCCGTCTTGTCGGGGTCGTTGTAGTAGCCGAACGCCACCCGCCCGGCCCTGGCGACGGTCCCGAGCTGCCCGGAGCCGGGCTCGACCGGCCGGTGCCGCTCGTCGAGGACGGCCAGCTTGACCACGGAGTTCGGCTGGTAGCGCAGGCCCTTCTCCGGCGAGGACCCGGCCACGCCGGACGCGGTGAAGCCGGACTCGGTGGAGCCGAAGTTGTCCAGGATCCCGATGTTCGGGAGTGCCTTCTGGAGCCGGTCGCGTACCGCGCCCGACAGGATCGCCCCGGTCGAGCTGACCACGAACAGCGACGAGACGTCGTAACCGCCCTTCTCCAGCGCCTCGGCCAGGGGCCTGGCCATGGCGTCGCCGGTGATGTTCATGGTGAACACGCGCTCGCGCTCGACCGCCCGCCACACGTCCTCGGCGTCGAACTTGCGCACGTACACCATGGTCGCGCCCATCCACCAGGCGATGAACGTGGCCATCTGCGCGGCCCCGTGCATCAGCGGCGGCGCGGCCATCATCACCATCGGGCCGGCCTTGACGGCCTCGTCGATCACCTCGCGCGGGGTGGCGCGCGGCTCGCCGTACGGGTTGCCGCCGCCGAAGGCCATGAACAGGTCCTCGACGCGCCACATCGCCCCCTTGGGCATACCCGTGGTGCCGCCGGTGTAGATGATGTAGACGTCGTTGCCCGAGCGCGGCGGGAAGCCGCGTTCCGGCCGGCCGCGCTCCAGAGCGGTCTCGTACGGCACCGCCGAGCCGATCGCCGACGGCCCGCCCACCGAGATCAGGTGCTCCAGCAGCGGCGCCCGGTCCGCCACGGCGGCCACCCGCGCGTCGAACTCCACGTCGTAGACCAGCGCCCGGATGTCGGCGTCGCGGTAGAGGTAGAGCAGCTCGGCCTCGACGTAACGGTAGTTGACGTTGATCGGCACGGCCCGGATCTTCAGCGCGGCCAGCAGGCCCGCCACGTACTCGATGCCGTTGTAGAGGTGGAGGCCGACGTGCTGGCCGGGCTGGACGCCCAGGTCCATGAGGTAGTGGGCGAGCCGGTTCGACTCGGCCTCCAGCTCGGCGTAGGTGCGCCGGTCCGGGCCGCAGACGACGGCGGTCCTGTCCCCGATCGCGTCCGCGAGCCCTTCGAACAGGTCAGCGTGGTTGAACTCCATCAGGGTCTCTCCCGTCCGACGATCCACATCGCGAAGAACTGGGCTCCCCCGCCATAGGCGTGGCCGAGCGCCGTGCGGGCGCCGTCCACCTGGTGCTCGCCCGCCATCCCGCGCACCTGCAGCGCGGCCTCGGCGAACCTGATCAGTCCCGACGCCCCGATCGGGTTGCTCGACAGCACCCCGCCCGAGGCGTTCCACGGGGTGTCACCGTCGAGCGCCGTCGCGCCCGACTCGGTGAGCTTCCATCCCTCCCCGTCCGCCGCGAACCCCAGGTTCTCCAGCCACATCGGCTCGTACCAGGAGAACGGCACGTACGTCTCGGCCACGTCGATCTGCCGCCGCGGGTCGGTGATGCCGGCCTGGCGGTAGACGTCGGCCGCGCAGTCCTTGCCCGCCTGCGGGCTGACCGTGTCGCGCCCGGCGCGGAAGATCGGCTCGGAGCGCATGGCGGTGCCGTGCACCCAGGCCGGGGTGCCGGTGACCTTCGACTCGGACGACAGCACCATCGCGCAGGCGCCGTCGCTGGACGGGCAGGTCTCCAGGTAGCGGATCGGCTCCCACAACATCGGCGTGGACTCGACCATCTTCTGGTCGATGCCGGGGATCTTGAGGTGCGCGTACGGGTTCTTGAGCGCGTTGAGCCGGTCCTTGACCGCCACCAGCGTCCCGATGTGATCGGGCGCGCCCGATCTGCGCATGTACTCGCGGATGTGCGGCGCGAAGTAGCCGCCCGCCCCCACGACCAGCGACGCGCTGAACGGCAGGTGGGTGGACAGCGCCCAGGTGGCGTTCGACTCCGACTGCTTCTCGAACGCCACCACCAGCACCCGGTCGTGCACGCCGCCCTGGATGAGGCTGGCGCCGACCAGCGCCGTGGAGCCGCCCACGCTGCCCGCCGTGTGCACCCGCATCATCGGCTTGCCCGCCGCGCCGAGGGCGTCCGCCAGGTACGACTCCGGCATCATCACGCCCTCGAACAGGTCCGGCGCCTTGCCGATGACCACGGCGTCGATGTCCTTGAACGACAGTCCGGCGTCCTCCAGCGCCCGCAGCGCCGCCTCGCGCACCAGCCCGGCGATCGACACGTCCCTGCGCTTGGTCGTGTAGTGCGTCTGCCCGACGCCGATGACCGCACAGCGGTTGCCCATGTCAGGCCTCCAATACGGTGACGAGGTTGTGCTGCAGGCAGGGCCCGCCCGCGGCGTGCCCGACGGTGCGGCTCGCGTCGCCGTCGAGGATGCGCCGCGCGGCCTCGCCGATGCGGATGAGGCCCGTGGCCATGACGGGATTGGCGGCCAGCGGGCCGCCGGACGGGTTGATCACCGTTTCGCCGGGCAACTCCAGCGCGCGGCGCAGGATGATCTCCTCGTGCGGGAACTGGGCGTGCAGCTCGGCCACCTCGACGGGCCCCTTGCCGACCCCGGCCGCCCGTGCGGCGTCGGCCGCGGAGGCCGACGCGGAGAGATCGCGCATCCCCAGGTAGTGGGGCTCGATGCGGTGGGCGATGCCCCTGATGTAGGCCGGGTTCGGGCACAGCTCTCCGGCCAGGTCACCGGCCGCGAGCACGATCGCCGCCGCGCCGTCCGTGGTGGGCGGCACGTCCGTCTTCTTGAGCGGCTGCACCGCGAAGTCCTCGCCGTCCGGATCGGGCAGGTCGAGCGCGTATGGGTTGGCCCGCCCGTCCGCCCGGCTTCTGCGGACGATCTCGTCGAGCTCCTTGCGGTCCGCACCGACCGCGCCGGCCTGGAGAGCGGCGTAGGAGAGCAGGTCGAGGCCGAGCGGCGCCAGGTAGTAGGGGTCGAGCTGGATCGTCATGATCGTGTTCAGGTCGCCGAGCGACGACTTGCCGAACCCGTAGACCAGGGCCGAGTCGATGTCGCCGTGCTGGAGCCGGACCCACGCCTCGTACAGGGCCCAGGCGCCGTCCATCTCCACGTGGCTCTCCGAGATGGGCGGCCAGGCGCCCAGCGCGTCGAGGGCCGACACGAACGAGAACGGGGCGCCCGCGAGGTAGTCGCAGCTGCCGGAGCAGGTGAAGCCGAACCTCTTGAGCCCGGTGCGCTCCTTGACCTCGTCGATCACGGGCAGGATCAGCTCGGGCTCGGTCTGCCCGGCGTCGTGGTCGGTATGCCGGGTCTGGGCGAACGCGACGATCGCGACATCTCTCATGACAGCTCCACGTCGGGCTCGCCGGTGGGGGCGAACCAGCGGATGTTCGACATTGACGCCGTACGCTCGCTCTCCGGCACCCAGACCGCCCTGACCCGCATGCCCTGGCGCACCTCGTGAGCGGGTACGTCCCCGATGAGCGCGATCATGGGGATATCGGCGTTGTCGAGCAGGATGTACGCCGACACGAACGGCACCTGCGGGGCCCGTGGATCGGGCAGGTTGTTGATGGCGAACGTGGTGATCGTGCCGGTGTCGGGCAGTTCGAGCGTCTCCGCGATGCCGCTTCCGCATTCGGGGCAGGACTGGCGGTAGGGCACGTACACCTTGTCGCAGGTCTCGCAGCGCCCGCCGAGGAAGACGCCGCGCCGGACGCCCTCCAGGAAGACGCGGAGCGCGCCGCCCGCCTGGAGGCGGTATTCGGCGCGCACGTTGGAGACGATCTTCGTGACCTCGGGGGCGAAATGGGAGATGTCGCGGATGTGGCCGGTGGGCCGGTCGCTCCAGACCGGCCAGACGCGCGCGCCCACGGCCAGCGCCTTGGCGTTGCCCGCGTCCACGGCGTGGAGCAGCGCGGTGTCGGCGCCGTCCAGCTTGATCAGGGCCCAGGCGAAGGGGCGGTCGAGCGGGTGGCCTTCGAGCGGCTCGTCCACCCATGCCCAGGTGGTGACCGTGCCGGCCGGGCCGACCTCGACGTACTCGGCGGTCACCGGCTCGCCGGTCGCGGGGTCGTACTCCAGGGGCGGCACGAGCACCTTGCCCTCGTTCGTCCGCACCCCGACGATGCGCCGGCCGCGCAACTCGCTCAGGAACCGGCCGATCACGGGGCCTGTGGTTCTCGTGTAGCCGCCCGGGAACTCCAGGACGTGCTGGGCGACCAGCGGATCAGATGGCACGGTCTCGTCCCTCCCAGTACGGGGCGCGGAGCTTGCGTTTAAGCAGCTTGCCGTTGGGCTCTCGGGGCATCTCGGCGATGAAGTCGACGCTCTTGGGCCACTTCATCCTGGACAGGCGGCCCTCCAGCGACGCGAGCAGCTCGCGGGCCAGCTCGGTGCCGGGTTCGACGCCCGGCGCGGGCTCGACCACGGCCTTGATCTGCTCGCCCCACTCCTCGTCCGGGATGCCGAACACGGCCACGTCCGCCACCTTCGGGTGGATCATGAGCTCGTTCTCGATCTCGGCCGGGTAGATGTTCGCCCCGCCGGAGATGATCATGTCGGCCTTGCGGTCGCAGAGGTAGAGGAAGCCGTCCTCGTCCAGGTATCCGATGTCCCCGACGGTGAAGTACTCCTTGAGCCGGTTCGCGGCGGTCTTGGCGGGGTCGCCCTTGTACTCGAACGGGACGCCCATCATCTTCATGTAGATCGTCCCGGCGGTGCCGGTCGGCACGGGCTCGCCCTGATCGTCGGCGATCAGCAGCTCGCTGATGGGCCAGGCGTTGCCGACCGTGCCCGGATGCGCCTTCCAGTCCTCGGGCGTGGCCAGGGTGCCGCCGCCCTCGGTGGCCGCGTAGTACTCGTACACGCAGTCGCCCCACCACTCGAGCATCGCCCACTTGACCGGGACCGGACAGGGGGCGGCGGCGTGGATCATCCACTTGAGCGAGGACAGGTCGTACCTGGTCCGGGTCTCCTCCGGCAGCGCGAGCAGCCGCTTGAAGTGGGTCGGGACGAGGTGGGAGTTCGTGACGCCGTGGCGCTCGCAGAGCCGGAGCAGCTCTTCGGCGTCCCACTTGTCCATGTAGACGAGCGTGTGGCCCATGTGCAGCGCGGTGCCGCCGAACTGGGTGACCGCGGTGTGGTAGTTCGGGGAGGTGACCAGGTGGGCGTTGGGGCGGCCCGGGGTGATGCCGAACAGTCCGAGCAGGAACGTCATGAGCTCAGCGGAGTCGTCCGGATCGAGGCCGTTCAGCCGACGCTTGACCCCTTTGGGCTTGCCGGTCGTGCCCGAGGTGTAGTGCATGGTGGCGCCCGCGGTGCGGTCCTCGGGCGCGGTATCCGGCTGACCGTCGGTCAGCTCGCTCACCTGGCGGAAGCCATCGGCCCCGCCTTCTATGGGGCCCTCCCCGACGAGGAAGCGGCGGTGCGGCTCGATGGCCTCGGCCGCCCTGGCGCCCTCCTCGAGGTAGCGGGGGTGCACGAAGAACGCCTTGGCCTCGCTGTCGGAGACGATGTACGCGATCTCGGGGCCGGTCAGATGCCAGTTGACCGGGGTGTAGTACCAGCCGGCCTGCATGGCGGCGAGATAGAGCACGAGCCCGTCAGCCCCGTTCGGCACCAGGCCGCAGATGCCGTCACCGGGCTGGAGCCCGAGCCCGCGTAAGCCGTGGACGAGGCGGTTGGCCCGGGCGAGCAGATCGCCCGCGCGATGCTCCGTGCCGTCGGGGTCCACGGCCGCGATCCACTCGGGATCCGCCTGCGCGAGCCTCCAGAAACCGAGCGTGCCCATCTGCACTCCCTCGTGGCGCGAGCAAAACAGGAACCTGTTCTCGTTTGCTGTTGGGAGCGTATCCTGGGGCCGAAGTTCGTAGCAAGCGCTTGATTAGACACTTCGGAGGCGTACGTGGAGCTCCTGCCGATCAGCACTCCCCACTGCCGGATCGAACGAGACGGCCATGTCCTGATCGTCACCATGAACCGGCCGGAGGCGCGCAACGCGCTCTCCTCGGACATGCTGATCGGCCTGGCCTCGGCATGGGCGTACGCGTCGGCCGAGGCCGGGATCAGGGTGGCGATCCTGACGGGCGCGGAGGGCACGTTCTGCGCGGGGGCCGACCTCAAGGCCATGGGGCAGCCGTCCACGGACCCGGAGGTCCAGGCCAGGGCCGCGCAGATCCCCAACTTCCACTGGAAGGGCCTGCTCAGGGAGGAGCTGCCCACCAAGCCGATCATCAGCGCGGTCGAGGGCTACGCGGTGGCGGGCGGCACGGAGCTGCTGGTGGGGACGGACCTGCGGGTGGTGGCGGAGTCGGCCACGCTGGGGCTGTTCGAGGCCAAGCGGGCGCTCTTCCCCATGGGCGGCAGCGCCGTACGCCTGCCCCGGCAGATCCCGTACTGCCACGCCATGGACCTCCTCCTGACCGGCCGCCCGATCACGGCGGCGGAGGCGCTGTCCATGGGGCTGGTCAACCGCGTGGTGCCCGACGGCCAGGCGCTGGCCTCGGCCCGGGAGCTGGCCGAGGACGTCGTCTCCTCGGGGCCGCTCTCCGTGCAGGCGATCCTGCGTACGTACCGGGACACCCTGGGCATGCCGGAGCCGGAGGCGCTGAAGGTGTCGGACGAGATCGGCTGGCCGGTGATCGGGTCGGAGGACGCCAAGGAAGGCACCCGGGCCTTCCGCGAGAAGCGCCCCCCGACCTACCACGCGCGCTAGTCGCCGGTGAGGCGCTCCAGGCGGTCGAGCGCCTCACCGTACTCCTCCACCAGGCCGAACATGACGTCCTTGGTCGAGCGGACCTGGTTGGTGATGCCGATGACCTGGCCGGCCGGGAAGGTGGCCAGGTCCGACACGTCGGAGCGGCCGATGCGCCGCAGGGCGTCCGACACCAGCATGAACTGCAGGGGCATCGGCAGCGTGCCGGGCGACTCCTCCGACTCCCACGCCTCCGTCCAGGCGTTCTTGAGCAGCCGCGCGGGCTTGCCGGTCCAGCTGCGCGAGCGGACCGTGTCGCGGGAGGTGGCCTCCAGGATGCGGCGCTTGGCCATCTCCGGGGTGTCGGCCTCCTCGACCGTGAGCCAGAGCGAGCCGGTCCAGACGCCCTCGGCGCCCAGCGCCATCCCCGCCGCCATCTGGCGGCCGTTGCCGATGCCGCCGGCGGCCAGGACGGGCACGTCCACCGCGTCCACCACCTGCGGGATCAGCACCATGGTGGAGATCTCGCCCGTGTGGCCGCCGGCCTCGGTGCCCTGGGCGACCACGACGTCCACGCCGACCTCCACCTGCTTGAGCGCGTGCCGGGGTGTGGAGGCCAGGGCGGCGACCTTGACCCCGTGCTCGTGGGCGAGGTCCACCACGTCGGCGGGGGGCGGGCCGAGCGCGTTGGCCAGCAGCGCGATGGGGTGCCGCAGGGCGACCTCGACCTGGGGGCGCGCGGTGGCGTCCGTCCAGCCGAGCAGCACCTTGCCGGGGTCGGCGTCCGACGACAGCGGCGGGACCCCGTGCTTGGCCAGGAGGTTCTCGACGAACCCCCGGTGGCCGTCGGGGATCATCGACTGCAGGCGGCCCACCAGCTCCTCGGGCGCGAAGTCGGCGCCCTCGTAGGAGGCGGGCATGACGACGTCCACGCCGTACGGCTTGCCGTCCACGTGGTCGTCGATCCACTTGAGCTCGGTCTCGAGCTCCTCGGGGGTGAAGTAGAGCGCACCGAGCACACCCATGCCGCCGGCGCGGCTCACGGCCGCGACCACGTCCCTGCAGTGGCTGAAGGCGAAGATCGGGAGCTCGATTCCGAACATGTCCGTGACACGTGTCCGCATGAGCCGACCATAAGCCGCGAAACCAGCGAACTGCAACGCGTTCTACTCTAGAACCTTTGCTCTAGTCACGAGTTCGGCCCGGCTGCTCGCGCAAGCCGGGCCGAACTGCAACCTGTTCCAGCCGTTACGCGTCGACCGGCTCCTTGACGACGGCGCGCGGCGTGCGGCGGCGGGCGACCACCAGCGCGGCGCCGAACGCGAGCAGGCCGGACGCCAGCAGCGCGATGGGGATCGTGGTCTTCACCAGGGTGATCTGGTTCTTGGCGTCCCTGGCCGTGGCCACCAGGTTGGAGATGGTCTTCGGAGTGAAGGAGGCGGTGGCGACCAGGGCCTTGGCCCGCTCGACCCCGTCCTGGCTCTTGAGCGTCTCGTTCCTGCTCACTTCCTGCTTGACCGGCGCGCCGCTGGTGGGCTCCACCCAGTACGTGTCCACGCCCTCGTACCAGCGGTCGACCTGGACGTCACCGGTCCCCGTCATCCCCATCATCGAGGCGGGGGCGCTCAGCGTCGCGATCTTGGTCGGCGGCACCTTCAGCTGGAACTTGTAGACGGGCAGCCCGTCCACGGTGTCCTCACCGACGAACGTCGCGTCGAAGGCGTGCTTGGCCGTCTGGTTGAAGTACTTGTACGTCTTCTTCTCCACGCCGAAGGGGAACAGGTAGATCTGCCCCTCCAGGGTCACCGGCTCCTTGTTGACGCTCACCCCGCAGCAGTTGACGCCCACGCCGGTGTGCCGGTCGAAGGCGCTGCGCCGCTCGGAGATGTTGATCTGCGGCTTGTTGTTGGTGACGTCGTCCACCACGGTGAACTCGTCCCAGACGACGCGCGAGTCGGTGGCCTGCGAGACGTCGCCGCGGGTGGTGACCAGCATCTTGAGGTTCGCGGTCAGCACCTTGCCGTCGGCGACGGAGAAGTACTGGGACGACGGGGCCTCGAGTTCGACGGTGTTGTACTGGCCCGCCGGCGCGGAGATGATCCGGTCCGCCGCCCAGAACTTCACCATTCCTGCGAGGACCACCAGAAACGCACCAACGGCGACGAGAACGAGTACAGGTGTGCGCTGCATTCAAGATCCTCCTGGCGTCGAAGGTGCGAGAACCGGTTACATACTCAGCGCCCCGCCCCCCGGACTTCAAGTCGCGCGTGTGATGTACGTAACATGATCGTTACTGGAAAGTAGCATCCGGCGAGACGTCTTCACAGCCACATCCGAGTAACAAATCGGAACAGGTTCTACGAAGGACCGTCGGCGCACCGACCATACCCTGTCCGACGACCGCTCTCTTGACGCCCCCGGCGATTGCCTGTACCCAGGCATCGGAACGCGTTCTATTCTGGGTGTCTTCTCGACGGGACGGAGTCGTGGGCATGCGTGCCGATCTGGCCAGGTCCATCCGGCTGTTCCGCGCGTTCAGGACAGAGCAGGCCAAGCCGGACGCGTACTACACCACCCTCGCCACCGACACCGCCGCCCAGCTCGCGGACCGCGTGTCCCTGGCCGGCGCCACCGTGCTCGACGTGGGCGGCGGCCCCGGTTACTTCGCCGACGCCTTCAGGCGGGCCGGCGCCCGGTGCGTGTGCGTGGACGTCGACGCGGGAGAGCTGACCGGCCAGGGCGCACCGGGCTCCGGCGTGCTGGGCAGCGCCCTGGAGCTGCCGCTCGCCGACGGGTCGGTCGACGTGTGCTTCTCGTCCAACGTGCTGGAGCACGTTCCGGACCCGTGGCGGATGGCGGCCGAGATGGCCCGGGTCACCCGCGAGGGCGGGGTGATCTTCCTCGCGTACACGAACTGGCTCTCCCCGTGGGGCGGGCACGAGACCTCGCCCTGGCACTATCTGGGCGGCGAGCACGCCGCCCGCCGGTACGCGCGGGTGCACGGCAGGCAGCCCAAGAACCGCTACGGGCGCTCGCTCTTCCCCGTCTCCGTCGCGCACGGCCTGCGCTGGGCGCGGTCCGCGCGGGACGTCGAGCTGGTCGCCGCCTTCCCGCGCTACCTGCCGTGGTGGTGCGGTCCGCTGGTCAAGGTCCCCGTCGTCCGGGAGTTCGTCACGTGGAACCTCGTCCTGGTGCTCAGGAAACTCGGGTGACGGCCGCCGTAGAAGGCCCCGGCACCCAGCGGGACGCCGCGCTCGACGGCATCCGGGCCCTGGCCGCGCTCGGCGTCTGGGTCCTGCACGTGGGCGGCAACACCGGGATGATCTACCAGGAGGGCATGTTCGCCTGGATGACGTCCCGGCTCGGCATCGCCGTGCCGATCTTCTTCCTGCTGTCCGGGCTGCTGCTCTACCGGCCGTGGGCCCGCGCGGTGCTGGAGGACGCGCCGTCGCCGCGGGTGGGCCGCTACCTGTGGCGGCGGGCGATGCGCGTGCTGCCCGCCTACTGGCTGGTCACGGCGGTGGCGCTCTGGGCCTGGGGTCAGCTCGACTGGACGGGCTGGCTCAAGTGGCTGTTCCTGCTGCAGAACTACTTCGAGCAGGGGCGGGCGCCCGACGGGCTCTACCAGATGTGGACGATGCCCATCGAGATGGCCTTCTACCTGGTCCTGCCGGTGCTCGCCTGGCTCCTGCACCGGTGGGCGCGCGGCGGCAACCGGCCTCTCCGGCTGCTCGGCGGCATCGCGGTGCTCCCGGTGATCTCGCTGGCCGGCGTGGTCGTCTCGCACGTGCTCGACCAGCCGGAGCTGGCGCTGTGGCTGCCGAACCACCTGATCTTCTTCGCCGCCGGCATGGCGATGGCCGTGCTGTCGGTGTGGATCAAGCGGCGCGAGGCGGTGGACGCGCTGGCGCCGCAGCTCCTGGTGCTGGCGCTGCTGGCGTTCGCGGTGCTGAGCACGGACCTGGCCGGGCCGCGCACCCTCACGCTGCCCAGCCTGTCGCAGTCGCTGTGGCGGATGGTCCTGGAGACGGCGGTGGCGGTGCTGCTGGTGGCCCCGTTCGCGCTGGCCTCCCGGCGCGACACGCTGCCGCACCGGGTGCTGGGCAACCCGGTGACCGCCTATCTGGGGCGCATCTCGTACAGCTTCTTCCTGTGGCACGCGCCGGTGATCACGCTCTTCTACAAGCTCACCGGCCGCCCGGTGTTCAGCGGCGACTTCGTGGGCGTGGCGGTGCCCACGCTCGTCGGCTCGCTGCTGGTGAGCGCCGTGAGCTACCACCTCGTCGAGGAGAACGCGCTGCGGCTCAGCCGCCGGTGGCGGTCAGCACCTCCTGCTCGGCCGGAACCTCAGGCTCCGGTGTCGGCTCCGGCGCCGTGACGAGCTGGCCGAACAGCGACCCCATCGCCGCGCACGACAGGAGCTGCGGCACCTGGTCGAGCAGCGGATCGACGTCGACGCCCCGGTTGCGCAGGAACACCCCGGTGGCCAGCGCCAGCGTCGCCGCGCCGAACAGGCCCGCCGTCGCCCAGTGCGTGTGCGGCCGGCGTACCCGCAGCCAGAGGGTGGCCACGACGGCGGCGAGCGCCACGAGCATGCCGGGCCAGTTCGCCACCCAGCCGCCGAACGCCAGGCCCAGCACCACGACGTAGGGCACCCGCCAGCGCGACAGCCGCGACTCCGCCGCGGCGGCGGTCTCCTTGACGTGCTCGGGGCGGGGTCCGTGCATCACCAGGGAGAGGAGCGCGAGCAGCGCGATGCCGGCCAGGCCCAGCCCGAGCGCGAGCCGGTAGGGCTGGTCGGGCTCGTACGTCAGCCGCACCGTCCCCGCGGTGCCCGCGGGCAGCTGCCAGCCCTGCTTCCACCCGTCGATCCGGATCGGGCGCAGTTGCCGGCCGTCCAGCTCGGCCCGCCAGCCGGCGTTGAAGTTCTCGTTGACCACGAGGAAGGAGTCCTCCGGCGCGCTCACCCGTACCTCGCGCTCGACGGAGGACCAGGCGCCGCGGGCGGCGGAGCTCTCCACGGCCTCGCGCCGGGGCGGGAACGCGCCGATCGCGAGGTTCTCCACCGCGAACGGCTCCCAGCCGGCCGCCCGCACCCGGTTGTCCCCCGCCCGCAGCGTGACCCGGTCGCACGCGGTGATCTGCACGGGCCGCCCCTCCAGCAGGTCGGCATAGACGCCGGTGACCTTGGTCTTCACGGCCGCGCCGTTCACCTGGAGGGTCGGGCCCAGCCCGCAGGCCAGCCGGAACTGCGGCCCGGCCGGCCGGCTCGCCGGGCTGACGCCGGGGATCACCAGCTCGGTGACCTGGAGCCGGCGCGAGGCCGGGTAGAAGCGCAGCTTCAGCCTCGTCGTGGTGAGCGGCTTGAACCGCAGCGTCCCGCCGGCGTCCACCCGGCCGCCGCGGACCTCGCCCTTGGCGCCGGTCACGACCACGTCGAGGGCCTGCCGGTCGCCGCCGGGGCGGGCGACCTGGATCTGCGAGACGGTCCGCCGGCCCTTCCAGCCCAGCGTGAGCGTCGGCTCGGCGTCCTCCGGCGCGGGCACCCACGTGGTGGCGGAGTCGGCGTCGAACGCCGACCTCGGCGCGATCACCGCGTCCTTGCTCATCGCCGACGAACCGGTCACCGTGGTCAGGTCGCCGCTCAGCCGGGTGAACCGGTCGACGAGCGCGGCGTCCCGCAGCACCGCCGAGCCCCGCAGGGTGGTCTTCCGGCCGGAGTCGGAGGTGAACGTCCGGTCGAACCCGGCGCCCTCCTCCCCCGACCTGACCAGCAGCGGGTTGCACACCCAGCGGGCCCAGTTGCGCATGCAGCGCGGCCGCTCGTCCAGCCCGCGGTCCATGACGAAGACGTCCCCGTCCCGGCCCGGCATCCGGATGGTGCGGCCGGGCAGGACCCCGGGGATGGCGACCTCGGTGATGCCGACCCGCTGCACGAAGCTCCACTCCGCGTTGTACGTGCCCAGCACCCTGATCCGCACCCAGCTCGTCGGCCCGGCGGGGACGCGGAGCGTTTGAGCGTCGTTGGTCCTGGCCACGTCCTGCACCAGCCGGCCGCTCTCGGTCTCCACGGCCACCTTCCTGACCGACTGGCTGATCAGCAGGTTGTTGGTGAAGGTCACCCGCAGCCGGGGGATCTCCCGGGGCTGGCGGAGGTCGATCCGGAGCCATTCGTTCTCCGGCCGCCTCCAGCCGCCGCTCTCCCAGCCGGTGTCCAGGTCGCCGTCCAGCGCGGCCCAGGGGCCGCGGCCGGGGGTGCTGAGGCCGGGCACGGCGTCCGCGTCGGCGACCGAGGAGGAGGCCGTGACGTCGGCGATGCCGTCGTACTCGGCGGTGGCCGTCTCCTCCAGCCAGCCGTCCTCCAGCAGGTCGAGCTCCTTGACGCCGGTGAAGTCGTCGCGCCGGTCCGCGGTCAGGGTGGGTGACCAGTTGGACCTGATCTCGCCGAACTGCCGCTCGCGCAGCCGCAGGCCGTCGCTGACCACGGTGGGCAGGCCGGAGTCGGCCCCGTCGCCGTTCACGAGCGCCGGCCCCTCGCCGAGCAGGCCGAGGTCGCCCATCGTCAGCAGCGAGTCCGGGCCGCCGCGCACCTCCAGCGCGTCCGCGGCGGGCTCCACGCTGACCATGTCGGTGCTCTCCGACACCTTGTACAGCTCCAGCGCAGGGAAGGGCCAGTCCACCGACTCGATGGCGTCGTCGGTGCCGGTGTCGCCCACCTCGCCGCCGAACGAGGTGACCTTGGTGATGCCGGGCGACTCGCGCAGCGCCTCGTAGACGCGTGACGGCCAGGCTCCCTGCAGGTTGGCCCGCATCAGGTCGTTCCTGACGAGCAGGTAGTGCACGCCCATCCTGCGCAGCACCTCGGTCAGCCCCACCGAGCCGTGGCCCGCGGTGAGCCGCTGGTCGATGACGTCGAGCAGCCTGGTCATGCCCACGGAACCGGCCGCCGTGACCTGCCGGGCGGTCCAGCGGACGGCGGACAGCGGCTGCAGGGGATCGTCCATGGGCCGGCCCCACAGGTACTCGCCGAACTTGGAGCCGGGCACGACGAGCACCCCGTCGTCGCCGGCGTTCTGGTTGAGCCACGTCGCGGCCTGCCGCCAGTAGAGCGGCACCTCCTTGAACTCGCCGGGCGGGGCCAGGCCCTGGTTGAAGACCGGCAGCACCAGCGCGGCGAGCGTCGCCACGGCCACCGACCGGATCGGCAGCCGCGCCCGGGCCGTCACGTGGGCCAGCAGGTGGGCCAGGCCGAGCGCCAGCGGCAGCCGGACGAGGGGGTCGAACTTGCGCAGGTTGCGCAGCGGCGCGAGCGGCCCGTCGAGCAGCCAGCGCACGGGCTCGGCGACGACCGGCTCCAGCGCGCTCATATGCCCGGCGACCAGCGCCGCCGTGCCGATCAGGAACAGGGTGACGACGAACCCCTTGGCGGGCAGGTCGCGCCGGGCCAGCCCGGCCAGGCCGAGCGCGGCGAGCAGGCCCGTGACCAGGACCATGACGGCCGCGGTGGCGATCTCGTACCCGGGCGGCTGCGTGGCGACGCCGTTGATGGTCAGGTAGCGCACCCAGTCGGAGGCGCCGCGCAGCACGTTCGTCAGCGAGGTGACCTGCGTGGTGGTGGAGGCGGTCTCGGTGTACGGCAGGAAGGAGAACGCGTAGCGACCCACCAGCAGTAGCGGCAGCCACCAGAACAGCGTGGCCACCGACACGGTGCCGGTCCACCAGGCGAGCAGCCGCCAGCGGGGCACCGGGCGCGGCCGGGTGAGGATGTAGACGACGGGGGCGACCAGCACGGCCAGCACCGCCACCGCGTTCACGCCGCCGCACAGCGCCACGGCCAGCCCGGACCTGATCGCGCCGCGGGCGCGCTGGCCCGTCTCCGCGGCGGTGAGCAGCGGGATCAGGATCCACGGCAGCATCGCCGCGGGCAGCCACTCGATCGAGATCTCGCCGAGGATCGACAGCGTGCGCGGCGCCAGCGCGTACGCCAGCGCGGCGGCGATCGCGGTGCCGGGCCCGCCGACGCCGAGCTGCCTGGCCAGCCGCTCCACGCCCAGGAAGGCCAGGCAGAGCAGCGCCGTCAGCCAGAGCCGCTGGGTCACCCAGGCGTCCAGCCCGGCCAGCTCGCCGAGCGCGAAGAACGGCCCCATCGGGAACACGTAGCCGGCGGCCTGGTTCTGGAGCTGCCCGAAGTGCTGGAGGTCCCACAGGTGGGCGACCCGCTCCAGCCAGCCGATCGGGTTGAGCGCGAGGTCGAGCTTGGTGTCGGAGATGATGCTGCCGGGCTTGGTGGTGAACGACAGCACGGCGAAGCCGAGGCAGCAGATCGCCAGCCAGAGCCGGTGCCTGGCCCGCTCGGTCACCGTTCCTCCCACTCAAGGACGACAGGGGTGGCGGGAGCGCCGGGGGGACGGCGGACGAGGGCGGAGAGCCGCTCGGCGCTGCCGTCCCAGGAGAACTGAGCCGCCCATTCCCGACATTTCGCGCTATAGGTGTCGGAGGCCACCGTGAGCTCGTCGAGGGCCGCGGTGATGCCCTTGGCCAGGTCCGCGCCCTCGGGCAGCAGCCAGCCGGTCTCGCCGGGCCGCACCGCGTCCCGCAGCCCGTCCACGTCGTACGCCACCGTCGGCACCCCCAACGCGGCCGCCTCCAGCACGCACAGCCCCCACCCTTCGCCTTGAGAGGTGTTGACCTGCAGCCAGGCTGCGGACACCAGCCGCTCCTTCTCCTCCTCGGTCAGGTAGCCGTGCAGGACGACGCCCTCGGGCGCCGCGGCGCGCAGCCGCGCCTCCTCCGGCCCCCTGCCGACGACGTCCACGACCAGGTCCGGCCAGCGCTTCCTGAGCTCGGGCACGGCCTCCAGCAGCAGCTCCACCCGCTTGTGCGCGACGAGCCTGCCGACGCACACGAGCCGCGGCCGCCGGCTCCGCCCGGCCCTCGC
>NZ_JBSFTC010000051.1:0-51851 GCF_053590415.1 Nonomuraea sp. NPDC003201 | reverse complement strand
GCGGCGGCCGCCGCCCGGCCCGCAGCTGGGCCCCGGCGCGTTCGTCCCGGGGCTCGGCACGTTCGCGGACTCCGGTCTCGTCCCGATCCCGTCCCTGCACGCGCAGGCGAACGGGCTGGGGCTGGCGGTCAGGCTCGACGCGGTCGACCCGTACCTGGCGGGCTTCGGCAGGCGGGGCGAGGCGGACCCGGTGTGGTGGCAGCGCGAGCTCGGCCGCGCCTGGCAGGTGCTCTGCGAACGGCATCACCACGCCGCCGGGACGATCGCGGCGGTCTTCACCACGCTCGTGCCGCTGGAGGGCCGTGATCGAGCGCGGCCCGCCAGCGCGACGTCCGGCTGGGCGTACGGGGCGATCGCGCTCTCGCCGCCGCCCGACCCGGTCGCGTTCGCGGAAAGCCTGGTCCACGAGGTGTGGCACCTGGTACTCGGCGCGGTCGAGGACATGGTCGAGCTGACCGATCCCGACGACGGACGCCGCTGGTACGCGCCCTGGCGCTCCGACCCGCGACCGCTCGGCGCGCTGCTGCAGGGCTGTTTCGCGAACTTCGCGATCACCGCGTTCTGGCGCGCCGAACGCCACGCGGACCCGCCCGACGAACGCCACGCCAGCCCGGCCGACGAACGCCACGCGGGCCCGGCCGTCGAGCGGGCGGAGGCGGAGTTCGCCTACCGCCGGGCCATCACGTTCGAGGCGCTGACCCGCGCGAGCGGCTCGGGCGGCCTGACCGGGCCGGGCGAGGTGCTGGTGGACGGGCTGCTGGGCCGGCTCGGCGAGTGGCTGCACGAGCCGGTGCCCGCCTCGGCCGAGCGGCGGGCGGCCGAGCTCCGGGACGGGCACCGTGCGCGCTGGCTGAGCGCCAATCCCGGGTTTTCGATCTAGGCCGTCAGTCGTTCATGGGCTCGATGCCCAGGTTGACCCGGCCGTACTGGGCAGCCAGCCGGGCATGCGGGTGGTCGGGCATGATCGAGCGCTGGTAGCCGTCGAGCATCTTCTCCCGCAGGCTCTGGGCGCCGTCCTTGTCTCCGTCGGCGTTGCGGTCGAGGGACAGGTTGGCCATGGCGGCCAGGGTGTTGGGGTGGTCAGGGCCCCGCGTCGTGAGGTTGCGCTCGAGCACGGTCTCGCCCAGCCTCCGGGCCTGCCCCACCTCGCCCAGCGCGGCCAGGTCGCTGGCCAGGTTGTACATGGCGATCAGGGTGTTGGGGTGGGTGTCGCCCAGGAGGGCCTTCATCCCCTCGGCCGCCCGCTCGCTCAGCCCGCGGGCGCCGCCCGGATTGTTCCTGACGCGCAGCACGATGGCCAGGTTGTTGTAGGCCGCCAGCGTGTTGGGGTGGTCGGGGCCGGCCACCTTCTCCAGGCTCAGCACCGTCTCCTCGCCCAGCCGCTGGGCGCCGGCCAGGTCTTCGGTGAGCCGGTAGTCGTTGATGAGGTTGGTGGCCGACTGCAGCGTCTGGCGGTGCTCCTGGCCGAGGGTCGACTTGTGCCGCTCCCAGGCCTTCACTCCCTGGACGAAGGCGTCCTCGTAGAGGCCGACCCGGTTGAGCGCCACGCTGAAGTCGATGGCGACCAGGAGCCGGAACTGGTTCCACGGCTGGTTCTTGCGGTCGATGGCGTTGCTGATCCGCCGGATCAGGTCGAGGGACTCCTCGTAGCGCCCCAGCCCGCGCAGGTCGCGGGAGCGGCCGAACTGCGAGCTCAGCGTCGCGTGCTCGACCGGGCCGAAGATGCGCTGCCGCTCGGCCAGCGTCTCGTCGTCGTAGCGCAGGGCCTCCTGGAAGCGGCCCAGGCAGCGCAGGCTCACCGCCACGTTGCTGCGGATCCGCAGCGTGTCGGGGTGGTCGGGGCGCAGTTGCTGCTCGAAGAGCGGCAGCAGCCTCAGGTCGTTGTCCAGCGCGTCGGCGTAGCGGCCGAGCAGCCGCAGCCCGACGTCGTGCACCCGGGCGCAGCTCAGGTAGACGGCGTCCAGCTCGCCGAAGTTGTCACGCAGCCGCTGGAGGGTGTCGGCGTGCAGGCGCAGGCTCTCCTCCCACTGGCCGGCGGTGCGCAGCGCGTTGCCGACCTGGACCGCCAGGGCCAGGGTCTGCTTGTCGTCCTGGCCGAACCGCTGCCGCCACAGCTCCAGCGTCGGCAGGCCGATCCGCAGGCTCTCCTGGTGGCCGCCACGGCGGTAGAGCTGCTCGACCTGGTTGATGATCAGCTTGCGGACCAGGCGGTCGGCGGACTCGACCGCCCGCGAGGGCACCAGGTGCTGCAGGGACCGCTGGTAGATCTGCTCGCTGTCCTCGCGGTCGACCGCTCCGGGATCAGAGGCGGCCATCAGGAGGTGGGCTGCCTCCTGGAAGCGGGCCGCGGCCTCCGGGTCCTCGCGCACCATGCGGTCCCTGGTCACGGCCTGCACGACGCGGTGCAGCTGCACGACGTTGCGCACGCCGTCGAGCTTGAGCATGGAGTAGCGGCCCAGCTCCCTGGCCGCCCTGCGGAACTCCGTCACGCCGCTCAGCACCCGGTCGAGCGGCGGCGGCAGCTTGGAGGCCACGGCGGGCTGCACGAGCAGCTCCTCGGCGATCGGCTCGGCGGAGAGGCTGGCCAGCAGCTTGAACAGCGCGTCTGCCTCCGGCGAGATCTTGCTGCGCGAGACGCTCCACGTCGTCGCCACGGTCTGCGGGTATTTGATGTCGACCGAGCTGGCCAGCAGCGCGTGCGCGTTGTCGCGGAACAACTCCAGGTATTCGGAGATGCTGGTGCCGGTCTCGTTCAGATACGCGGCGGCGTGCTCGGCGGCCAGCGGGAGGTTTCCGAGCTGATTGGCCAGCTCCTTCGCGTCGGCCTCGGCTTCCACGGAGCCGGACCTACCCGGGTCGGCCAGGGCGGTCACCCGCCTATGAAAGAACTTGACCGTTTCGTCGGGAAGGAACTCCCCCACCTCGATCCCGTCGAGGTCCATCGCCCGCCGCCAGTGCCGGTCGCGCGTGGTGATGATGACGTGGCCGCCGCCGCTGGGCAGGTAGTGCTGCACCGCGTTGGCGCTCTCGACGTTGTCGTAGATCAGCAGCCATCGCTCGTAGAGCTCGCGGTTGGCGAGGGCGGACAGGACCAGCCTGGCGGAGTAGTCGCGATCGTCGGGGCGGAAGCCGTCGAGGGACATCTTGCGGCCCAGCCCGATCAGCGAGTTGACGATGGTCTCCTCCTGCTCGGCCCTGATCCACCAGACGAGGTCGTAGTCCTCCGCGTGGCGGTGCGCGTATTCGGCGGCGATCTCGGTCTTGCCGATGCCGCCCATGCCGTAGACGGGCTGGGGCGGCTGGCCGACCAGCGCGGTCGAGTGCTGCGCGAGCCGGCTGTGGAGCTCGGCGAGCTCACGCTCACGACCGGTGAAACAGCGGTTGCGGAACGGGATCTCCCGCCCCCAGAGGGTGGGGCGGCGTTCCTGCCGCGCGACGTCCTCCATCACGATCACCGCCACTGGTCGCTATTCGGCTTTCGCCACCGATCCTAATGCGATATCTGCCCGCCGCAGGTCGCGTCCGCACCCAGCGGAAAGAGCATTTCCCTCCGAAGCGGACCGCCCTTAATGGCGGTTTGCTGCGTCACTTAAAGCGCTCTTTGTCGGGATTACTAACATATATTGGGCTATGTCGGAGATGACGCCGCGCCACCATGCGGCCATTCTCGGCTATTGACTGCGGCGGCCCTTTCATGGACCCTCTGAAGGGTTCCGCACCTCGCCGCCATGACCCGGAAGGCGGTGACGCGTGCACGCCGGTGGCATCGACCGCGAGAACGAGGCCGCCTGGGATCTGCTGATCGGGGATCTCAACAATGGTGACTGCATCCCCTTTCTCGGCGCGGGAGCCAGCGCGGAGCGGCTCCCGCTCGGTGGTCAGCTCGCCGCGAAATGGGCCGGCAAGATCAACTACCCGTACGCGGATTCCGACAACCTGGCACGCGTGATGCAATACGCGACCACGATGGTCTATCGTGACGCAACCAGGACGAAACGCGAATTCCTGAGGGCCGAGTTCGCCAACGCGACCCCGCCCGACCGGACGGATCAATTCCCCGTGCACGCGGTGCTGGCCCGCTACCCTCTCCCCCTGTACATCACCACGAACTACGACGACTTCATGTTCCTGGCGCTGCAGCAGGCGAGGAAACAACCCATTTGGGACTTGTGTCCGTGGTATGCGATGTCTTCCGACGACTGGACCGGGAGTCCTTTTCGTGAACCAGCCTTCACCCCGTGCGTGGAGCGGCCACTCGTGTTCCATCTGCACGGCCACCACAAGGAGCCGCACTCGATCGTGCTCATCGAGGACGACTACCTCGACTTCCTGGTCAGGCTGGCCCAGGACGGCAGGCACACCAACGCGTCGTCCGCTGCCCTCCGCGGCGGACACCCGATGACGCTGCTGCCCTTCCCGGTCCGCACCGCGCTGCGGACGAAGGCGCTGCTGTTCATCGGCTACGGCCTGCGCGACTGGACGTTCCACGTCATGTTCCGGACCCTGCTGCACGGCCTGCCCGGCACCATGCGCAGGGAGCACACGAGCATCCAGCTCAACCCGGACGACCACTCCGCCGAGGAGCGCCAATACCTCGCGCGCTACTTCCAGGCCCAGAGCATCCGCATCCTGTGGGAGACCCCGCGCTCGCTCAACGACAAGCTTGCCGCCGGACTCCGGGGGACGCCATGACCAGCAATCCCGAGCCGTACGTCGGCCCGCGCCCCTTCCGCCGCACCGAGTCCGCCCTGTTCCACGGCAGGTCGGAGGAGGCCCGCCACCTGCGGGACGCCTGGCTGTCCGAGCGGGTGGTCGTGCTCCACGGCCCCGCCGCAGTCGGCAAGACGTCCCTGCTGCACGCCGGGGTCCTCCCGCTGCTCGACGACGAGCCGCGCACGCTGACCCTGCCCGTCGGACGGCTGATCCACCAGCCCACCTGGCCCCTCGCGCACGCGTCCGGGCCGGGCGGCTACCGCTTCACCCTGATCAGCAGCTGGACCCCCGCCCGCCAGACCCCCGACCCCGGGCAGACGGTCGGCTCGGCGCTGGAGAGCATCCTCGCCGGCGCCGCCCCGCACCGGGTGCTGGCCGCGATCGACCACATGGAAGAGCTGTTCACGGCCTTCCCCGCCCGGCTGCCCGAGCGCGACCGCCTCATCGGCGAGCTGGCCCAGGCCCTGCGGGACCTGCCGCTCAACCTGCTGCTCCTGGTGCGCGACGACCAGCTCGCCACGCTGAGCGGCTACGAAGGGCTGCTGAGCCCCCAGCCGTTCGCCTATGTGCGCCTCGACGGCCTGGGGCAGGCGTCCGCGGTGGCCGCGGTGACGAGACCGGCCTCGCAGAGCGGCCACCGCTACGCGCCCGGCGTGGCGGAGCGGCTGGTCGAGCGGCTGCGCAAGACGACCTACACCGACCGGCTGGGCGAGAGCGTCGAGATCGTCAATGAGCGGGTCTCGCCCTTCGAGCTGCAGATCGCGTGCGCGGCGCTCTGGTCGGGCCTGGGCGACTACGACGACACGATCACCGCGGAGCTGCTCGCCCAGCTCGGCGACCTCACCGGCATCCTCGCCGCCTACTTCGACCGCGCGGTCCGCGACGTGAGCCTGGAGACCGGCGTGTCCGAGCCGGAGCTGCGCGCCTGGATCGAGACGACCTTCATCACCGAGCGGGGCACGCGCGGCACCGCCTACCGCGGCCTGACGCAGACCGCCGACATGCCCAACGCCGTGGTGGACGCCCTGGTGGCCCGGCACATCCTCACGGAGGAGCAGCGCGCCAGGAGCCTGTGGTACCAGCTCGGCCAGGAACGCCTGGTCGAGGCCATCCGCACCGCTCACCACGTCACGCCTGCCCGCGACCGACCGCAGGAGCACACGCCCGCCGACTTCCGCGCCGCCGCCGAGGCCGCGCTCGGTGAGGGCAACTTCATCTCGGCCCGCCGCTTCGCCGACGTGGCGGCCAGCCGCTCCTTGGAGCAGGGCGACGAGCGGCAGTTCGCCAACCTGCTGGCGTTCAAGGCGGAGGTCGCCAGGGTCGAGGGCGACCTGGAGGCCGCCAGGGAGACGCTGACCGCGGCGCGCTCGCAGTTCGAGAGCCAGCAGGACGCCCTGGCCACCGTACGGGTCCTGACGGCGCTCGCCGAGGTCTGCCTGTCGATGGGCAGCCCGGACGAGGCGGTGGACCTGGGCCGGCAGGCGGTGGCCAGGATGCCGGGAGACGTCCCGGCCCGCACGCTCCTGGCCCACGCGCTCTGGCGGGCCGGCTCGCCCGCGGACGCGGAGGCCGCCTTCAACGATGCGCTCGACCTGGACCGCAACGCCGCCCGGGCACTCTACGGCCGGGGCCAGGTCCGGATCGCGCTCCGCGATTTCCGCGGCGCGCTGGCGGACCTGGACCGGGCACTGGCGCTCGGCCTGCCCCGGTCCGAGGAGGACCTGGCCAGGGAGGCGCGCGAGCAGGCACTGAGGCGGCTCGTCGGCTATCCGGAGAGCTGAACCGTCGCGATCTCCCACGGCTTCAGCGCCAGGCGGAGCACGCCGTCCGCGACCGGGAGCCGATCGCCGGGGCGGCCGCGCAGGTCGGCGTGGCGGGCCTCGGTGAAGGCGCCCTCGATGACGGCCTCCGTGGCGGCCGGCGTGAGGGCCACGACCCTGAGCTCCTGCCGGTCGTCACGCATCCGCAGCGAGGTCATCACCACGCCGTCGCCCGTCACCGACAGCCCGGGCGCGGGATCGGGCAGCGCCGAAGCGCGGTCGCCCCGGCCCGGGATCACGAGCAGGTCGTGGCGGAAGGTCTCGGCCTGCGGCACGACCTCCTGCCAGGACTCCGCGTACGGCATCAGCGCCAGGCTCACCGAGCGGATCCCGCGTGACTGGGCGGCCGGGGTCGGCAGCTGCGGCCCGGCCGGCTCGGGACGCAGGGCGTTGCGGTTGCGGGACAGGTAGGCGACCGAACGCAGGAGCGTGAGGGCCAGCTCGCCGTCCGCCACCTCGTACTCCGTCACGTGCTCCAGCAGCGCCGCCACGCCTCCGGCCGCCACCCACGAGGAGGCGGGGAAGGTGGGCAGCGGGGTCTCCCCGCAGCCGCCTTCCGAGGTGAGCCCGCGGGTGACGACCGCGAACTGGCCCTCGGCGTGCGACTCCGTCGCCGGGGCGGGCAGCGGCACGTGCAGCCGAACCCGATGGTCCGCGCACCGGTTGTCGAACTCGACGCGCAGGCGTGCGTACGGCTCGCCGGCCCGCAGCTCGACGCGGGTGGTGACGACGATCTCCTCGGTCCGCGGGGCCCGCGAGGGAGCGGGCAGCTCGGGCGCGCCGTCGATCCCGTCCCCCGACGCCGGCCACCGGTACGTACGCCGTACGTCCACCGCCGCCACCAGCGGACCCGAGCAGATCAGCTCCGTCTCGACGGACGACGGCTCGGACACGAGCAGGTCGTCGGCCGGAGGCGCGTGGTTGTAGGTGTCGCCGACGTCGCCGCCGTCCACGATGCGCCCGGCTCCCGTGACCGTCGTGCCGTCGGCACCCACCAGCGTCAGCGTGCCGTCGCCGGCGATCGTGACCCGCAGCAGGCCGTTGTCCAGCACCTCCTCGTCGCCGCGCACCGGCGTAGGAGCCGGCCGGCCCTCGCCGGCGGGTGACCCCTGCACGTGCTCGCGGGGCACCGGCCGGATGCTCGTGTGGCCCAGCGGCGGCACCTCCACCAGGGCGGCGACCGTGCGCCTCGGCTCGGCGAGGATGCGCACCCGCCGCACGCCACCGGTCGCCGCGCGCAGGTCGTCCAGGTCGATCACGGCCGACGTCTCCCGCGCCACCGTGAACGTCAGCGTCCCGCCCTCCACCGACCACGCCGTGATGTGCTGCCCGTACAGCTCGGTGCCGTGGACGAAGGTCAGCGCCGTGGCGGCGTCCATCTCCTCGTCCAGCAGCAGCGTGGGCGCGTACTCCAGCGGCTGCACCGGCACCGGCGCGCCCGAGGGGTCCACCAGCGGGTCGGTGCCGGCCACGTCCACGACCACGACGCCGCTGCGCGCGGCGGGCGTCGGGTTGACGAGGAGCACCCCGTCGGAGGGCACCGATGCGGCCAGCCGGGCGGTCACCATGTCGCGTACGGCCTGGCCGAGGTGCTCGGCCTCGGCGATGCGCGCGGCCACCTGCTGGGCGGTGTCGTCCACGCCGCAGCCGGTCACCGAGTCGTGGCCGCTGGCGTCGACCAGCCGCCACCACGCCATGTCGAGGAAGCGGCCCGGCCACTCGGCGCCCCAGAGGGTGGCCAGCGGCTCGGCGTAGCGCTCGACCATCCGCTCGGCGCGGCCCATGGCCTGCTTGACGTGGGCCCGGACCGAGATGACGCCGGGCAGGATGTTGGCGCGGGCGTGGGAGCGCAGCTCGCCTTCGACGCGCGGCAGCCCGTCCACCTCACCGGAATATTTCCCGATATATCCGGACAGGGTGTCCATCCGGGCGCCGATCGCCGCCACCATCTCCGGCAGCCCGCGCACCGGCGCCGAGTGGTCCGTGCCGTACATGGCCAGCAGCGCGCCCTCGGGCCCGTGCCACTCCCGCATGGTCGTGACGAACGCGGCCGCCCGCTCGGTCAGCCCGGCCGAGTCAGAGAACAGGTGCGCCCCGTTCCCGTAGCCGCCCGCGGGCAGGTACTGGGTGCGCAGCGCCGTCCCGTCCGGCGCGACCCAGGCGAAGGCGTCCGTGGTCACCGAGGACGGCACCCCGCGGTAGACGCACGCGTGCAGCAGCCCGGCCTTGCGCAGGATCTGCGGCATCTGCGCCGTGTGCCCGAACATGTCGGGCAGGTACCCCACCGGCATCGCCCCGCCGAGCTTGTCCGCCCGGCTCATGCCCAGTTCGAGGTTGCGCACGATGTTCTCGCCCGAGCACAGGAACTCGTCGAGCAGGATCTGCCACGGCCCCACCGCCAGCCGTCCCGACTCGACGAGCGCGGCGATCCGGTCGCGGTTCTCGGGCCGCACCTCCAGATAGTCGTCCACGCAGGCCAGCTGCCCGTCGAGGGTGAAGTGGTAGGCGGGCTCGCGCTCCATGGTGTCGAGCACCTCGTCGAGCAGCGCCACCAGCCGCAGCCGGAAGCGCTGGAACGGCTCGTACCACTCCCGGTCCCAGTGCGTGTGCGGTACGACGACAATCTCGGTGCTCACGCGCCCTCCCCTCCGATGGGCAGATCATGCTGTACGGCGTAACGAGCGGCGATCCGCTGGGCGGTCACGATGTCCTCCAGCCCGCCGCCCGCGTCCGTGAGGGGCGGCTTGCCATCGTTCACGAAAGCATGAAAGGCGGCCAGCTGTACCTCGAACGCCTCGGTCACGTCGCGGTATTCGGTGCGGCTCTCGGCGCCGGAGACCACGGTGAGCGTGGTGGGCGCGTTCATCAGGTAGGGCGAGGGGAAGACCAGCTCCAGCGAGCCCCTGTCGTGGTGGATGGCCACGGTCTCGCGGTAGGCCGGGTAGTCCTCCAGGTAGTGCCAGCGGATGGAGAACCGCCCCCGGACGGGCAGGGGCCCGGTGATCTCGATGGACCCCGGCGCGGGCCCCCACGCCTCAACGTACGAGATTTCCGTAGGCGACCCGGTAAAGCGCCTCAAGAGCGACAAATCGTGGCATATCGAGCCCAAGGCCACCCCGTACAGCGCCCGTACCTGCTCCGGCGCCGACTCCCCCAGCGCCCGCGAGACCAGGTCGCGCTCGGCGGCCCGCAACGAGTCGAGCAGCCCCGGATCCACGTCCCGCGCCTGCGTCAGGTTCGCGAACGCCAGCTGCGACTCCCCGCTCGGATGCAGCACGGTCACCTCGACCGACCTGATCGCCTCCGGTCCGCCCAGCTCGGCCAGCAGTTCCTCGGCCCGGCGCACGGCCGGGTCGTACTGCTTCATGTAGCCCACCATCAGCCGCCCCTCGGGGAGGCCGGCCACCTCGGCCCTGGTCAGCGCGAGCGGCTTCTCGCACAGCACGGCGTACCCGCCGGCCAGCGCCCGGCCGACCGTCTCCCCGTGCGAGCCCGAGGCGAGCACCAGCACGGCCTCGAAACCCCCGGCCGAGAGCAGCTCAGCCACCGACGTGAAGCGCCCGGCCGCGCCCAGCCGCTCACCCACCGCGTCGGCGAGCGTCCGCGACAGGTCGCAGACCGCGACCACCTCGAACAGGTCGCGCCGCCTCGACAGCAACGGCACGTAGACCGCCTGCGTGACGGCGCCGCATCCCACCAGCGCGATTCTCACAGTCCCAAGTCCTCCAGCCTGCGGCGGTTGACCGCCTGGTCGGCGATGTTCTGGGCGACGGTGCGGCGTCCGGGCAGGGTGTCCTGCTCGATGACGACCCAGCCCGCGTAGTCGATCTCGTCCAGGACGCGCACCACGGCGGGCAGGTCGAGCTCGCCCTCACCGAGCGGGGCGAACCCGCCGCGCCCCATGAGCTCGCGCAGGTCCACGCCGTCGGCCAGGGCCTGGGCGAGGATCTTCGTGTCGCCGTCCTTGATGTGCACGTGCCCGACCCGGCCCGACCAGTCGCGCAGCGCGCTCACCGGGTCGCCCCCGGCCAGCAGCAGGTGGCCGGTGTCCAGGCAGAGCTGCACGTCGGTCAGCTCCAGCAGCCGCTCGACGTCGTCGGGGGTCTCGACGTAGGTGCCGAGGTGGTGGTGGAACACGGGCTCCAGCCCGCGCTCGCGGCACCGGTCGACCGCGTCCTGCACCCGGGCCGCGTAGCCCGCCCACTCGGACACCGCCAATCCTGGAACGCTCCCACCCGGGCGCGCGAACCGCTCCGGCGACCCCGAGCAGGCCAGCGTGGGCCGCGGCCCGAACCCCTCGGGCGCCGGCGGCGCGGCGGCGAACACGTCGAGCGCGGCCTCCAGCGAGGGCCGCCCGGCCTCAAACGCCGCCGCGTCGCTGTAGGGCAGGTCCACCCAGCCGCCCGCGAGCAGCAGCCCGTTCCCGGCCAGCCGGTCGGCGAGCCCGGATCCGGTGCCCAGGTAGCCGATCGGCCCGGAGTCGATGCCCTCGTACCCGGCCTCGGACAGCGCGCGGACCATCTCGTCGGCGCTCAACGGTGGCGGCTCGGTGGCCAGCTCGAAGACACCGAAGCTCACGGGCGCGTTGGCGACCTTCACTCGCATAGCGCGATCACCTCGTTCTCGTAGGTTTCCAGGCGGTGGCGTCCGTCAAGGGCCCGCAGCAGGACGCGCTCCCCGCGTACGACCTGCCGGGTGCCGTCGGGGCGTACCAGGACCAGGCCGTCGGCGTCCAGGGCGAGCAGTTCGTCGCCCAGCCTGAGCAGCAGCGGCCCGTCGGGGCCGGGGGAGACGGCGGTGTGCCCGGCGCGGACGCCGTCCAGCACCGTGCTCGTGTCCTCGGCCAGCACCCACGTCGTCGGTCCGCCGGGCAGGCCGTCGGAGCCGTGGCGGTGGAAGTCGCTGCCGCCGATCGCGATCACGTCGTCACGCCAGGCGTCCGCCCAGGCCAGCGGCGCGCCCCAGCGGCGGTCCCACCAGCCGGAGCTCCAGACCTCGGCGATCCGGGGCCGCCGGGTGATGGGCAGCAGCCAGGCGCAGTCGCCGCCGAGCGGGTGGTTGATCGAGATCAGCCCGCCCGCGCGCTCGGCGTGCTCGACCCAGGAGTCGGCCGGCTGCCGGAAGTCCACCCAGCCGACCTCGCCGAACACGTTCGCGTGGCCCCGGTCGGTGGTGACCTCCTGACCCGGGATGAGCGTGATCCCACGGTCGATCTTGCCCAGCCAGGGGTGGTGGCTGACGGTGTTGTGGTCGGTGACGGCCAGGAAGTCGAGGCCGCGCCCGTGGGCCAGCTCGGCCAGTTCGGCGATGGTCAGGCTGCCGTCGCTGTGCAGGGTGTGGGCGTGGAAGTCGCCCGCGAACCACCGCAGGCCGTCGACCGACGGCACGTCCCGCCGGGGCGGGCGCTCCCCGTGCGGCGGCTCCTCGGCCACCGGCCCGGCGGGGGCGACGGCCGAGGTGGTGATCTCCAGCGAGTAGTCGAGGCCCTGCGGCGGGATGCGGTGCAGCCGCAGCCACACGTGCCACGTGCCCGCCTCCGGCTCGCCCGGCAGGTAGCCGGGCGTTGCCCAGTCCGGGGTGATCGTGTACTCGTCGCGTGCGCCGCCCGACCAGCCGCGGAAGCCGTCAGGAGCGCCGCAGCCGAGGTCGATGACACCCGCCGACCGGTCGTACGCCAGCCGCACGGTCACGGCGGCGGTCCCCGCGGGCACCTCGAAGGGCACCTCGCGCAGGATCCGCTCCAGCCGGTCGTCCAGGCTCCAGTGCCCTCTCAAACAAGCTCTCCGTCCCGGTAGACGAGGGCGCGGTCACGCCGGGGCGTCGCGTAGCCGTCGTCGCCGATCTCGGGCTCGCTCCCCTCGGGCACGACGGCCTGCACGGTCACGTCGTTGACGTCGAGGGTCACCAGGTGGGACGCGCCGAGGTTCTCCACGATGGCCACCTTGCCGCCCAGCGCGCCCCCGCCGGGCTCGGGCGAGTAGGCCAGGTATTCGGGTCGCACGCCGTACACGATCTTCTCCCCGTCGGAGAGCCGTCCCTCGGCCGAGGCCGGGACCGCCACCTTGCACCCTGCCACCTCCAGCGTGTCACCTCGTACGACGCCGTCGAGCAGGTTCATGGGTGTCGAGCCGATGAATCCGGCCACGAACGTGTTCGCGGGCCGCTGGAAGACCTCGGCCGGCGTGCCGATCTGCCGGATGTGCCCGGCTTCCATGACGGCCATCCGGTCGGCCATGGCCAGGGCCTCCGCCTGGTCGTGGGTGACGAAGACGGTGGTGACGCCGAGCTCGCGCTGGAGCTTCTTCAGGAACGTACGCGCCTCCAGCCGCAGCCGGGCGTCCAGGTTGGACAGCGGCTCGTCGAACAGGAACGCCTGCGCCTGCGTGGCCATCACCCTGGCCAGCGCCACCCGCTGCTGCTGCCCGCCCGAGAGCTGGCCCGGCCGCCGGTCCATGAGCTGTTCGAGCCCGAGCCGCGCCCCCACCTCGGCGGCCTTGTCGCGGCGGGCGCCCTTGGCGACCTTCTTGATGCGCAGCGGGTAGGCGATGTTGTCCGTGACGTCCATGTGCGGGAAGAGCGCGTAGTCCTGGAAGACCATGGCGACGTCCCGGCCGCCGGGCTGCACGCCCGTCACGTCCCGGTCGCCGATGACCACGGCTCCGCCGGTGGCGGTCTCCAGGCCGGCGATCGTGCGCAGCAGCGTGGTCTTGCCGCAGCCGGAGGGGCCGAGCAGGGCGAAGAACTCGCCGTCGGGGATGACCAGATCGAGCGAGTCGAGCGCCTTCACCCCGCCGGGATAGACCTTGGTCAGCCCGCGTAGTTCGATTCCGGCCATTAACGCTTGATCCCTCCGTGGAAGCGGAAGCCGTACTTCTTGCTGACGAACAGGTACATGAGCACCACGGGGACCGAGTACAGCAGGCCGAACGTGGACAACATGCTGAGGTTGGCCTGGCCGCCCTCGGTGTAGAGGGTGTACGTGATCACCGCCGCCGGCTGCTTCTCGACGTCGCTCAGCAGCAGGTACGGCATGAGGAAGTTCCCCCACACGTTGGCCACCGCCCAGACCCCGACCGTCGCCAGGCCGGGCCGCACCAGGGGCACCACCACGTGCCGCACGATCTGCAGCGGCGTGGCCCCGAAGACCCGCGCCGACTCCTCGTACGACTTCGGCGTGGAGTCCATGAAGTCCTTGAGCATGAAGATCGCCGCCGGCAGCAGCCCGCCGGTCAGGATGAGGATCAGCCCGAGCTGCGAGTCGATGAGGTTGAGCTCGACCGCGAGCTGGAACAGCGGCACCATGGCCGCCGTCCCCGTGATGATCGACGACAGCAGCAGCAACGCGTAGAGCAGCGCGTCCCGGCCGGGCAGCCGCACCCGGCTCAGCGCGTACGCGGCCAGCGCCGCCAGGATCACCACCAGCACGGCCGTGCCGACGGACAGCACCAGGGAGTTGTAGAGGGACGGCAGCGCGTACGGATGCTCGGCCACCGCCCTGAAGTTGTCCAGGGTGAAGTCGGGGACCTTGACCTCGTAGGTCGGGTCGGAGGTGAAGGGCGCCGTCACCAGCCACAGCAGCGGGATCGTGAAGAAGGCCAGCAGCACCGCGATCAGCGTGTAGAAGCCGATCCGGCCCAGCACGAAACGGGTCATTTCCTACTCCGGAGCAGCCGCAGGTAGAACACGGCCACGACCAGGTTGATCAGCAGAATGATCGCGGAGACCGCGGCGCCATAACCCAGCTCGCCGCTCTGCAGCGCGACCTTGTACACGTGCACGGCCAGCACCTCGGACTTGCCGTCGGGGCCGCCGGCGGTCAGCAGGAACGGGGTGAAGTCGTTGAACGTCCACAGGCTGATCAGCAGCAGGTTGGTCAGGATGTGTCCTCTGATGTGCGGGAACACCACGTCCCTGAGCTGCTGCCAGCCGGAGGCCCCGGCCAGCCGGGCGCTCTCCAGGTGCGACGGGGGCACGTTCCCGAGCGCGGCGCCGTACAGCATCATCGAGAACGCGGTGCCGCGCCAGATGTTGAACACGATGATCGAGAGCATCGGGTGGTCGAGCAGCCAGGCGAAGCCCTGGATGCCGAGCAGCGCGTTGAGCGTGCCGCCGTCGCGGTCGAGCAGCGCCACCCACAGGAACGACACGATCGCGCCGGGCAGGATCCAGGCCAGGATGACCAGGCCCTCGACCAGCCGCTTCAGCGGGCCCCGCCGGTCGCGCAGCAGCCAGGCGATGGTGAAGCCGAGCCCGACCTGCCCGATGACCGCCGAGCCCAGCACGAACTCGACGGTCAGCCAGGTGGAGCTCCAGAACTCGGGGTTGGCGGCCGCGTCAAGGAGGTTGGCGAGCCCCACGAACTGCGGCTCCGCGGCGGCGGCGCCGGTCAGGCGGTAGTTCGTGAGGGCGAGATAGAGCACCCAGAGCGCGGGGAAGACCAGGAACGCGGCGACGAGCAGCAGGGCGGGGGCCACGAAGACCCCTGCCCGCAGCCTGCCCAGGCCCGCCGCGTCCGAGCTGTAACGGCTCGGCGCGGCGGCCTCGGTGGCCTCAGGAGGCGATGTTGCCAGGGCCACCGACGATTCCTTCGAGCTTCTTCTGGTAGTCGGCCGCCGCCTGGTCGGGCGCCGTGCCGCCCACCACCGCGGCCGTGGCCTCCTGCAGCGCCACCGACACCTGCGGGTAGACGGCCACCGGCGGCCGGTAGGCCGTCAGCGGCAGCACCTTCTCCGAGATGAACGTCAGCAGCGGCTCACCGGCGAGGATCTCCTTGTTGACGTCGGTGCGGGGCGTGATGCGGACGTTGCCGTCCTTGGTCTCCTCCTTCAGCCCCTCCGGCGAGAGCGTGAAGGCCGCCAGCTCGAAGGCCTCCTTCGGGTGCTTGCTGTTGGGGTTCACCGTACGCAGCGCGCCGCCCGACATGCTGACGAAGTCCTGGCCGCGGATGCCCTTGCCGGGCTCCATCGCGGGGATCATGGCATAGCCGACGACCTGGTCGCGGTCGGCCATCTTGGCCACGCCGGTCGCGGGGTTGACGACGCCGCGCCAGAAGTAGTCGCCCTCCATCAGGATGCCGATCTTCCCCTCGGCGAACTGCTGGAACGACTTGTCGCGGCCCTTGGCCTCCTGCTGGAGCTTGGGGTCGCCGAGGCCGCCGCCGTAGATCTTCTGGTAGAGGCCGAGCGCGTCCTTCAGCGGCTGGGAGGCGCCCGCCCACTTGCCGTCCTTCTGCACCTCGCCGCCCGCGCCCGCGAGCAGCGGCAGCACGCCCTGCATGGAGGTGGCCTCGCCCATCGCCGTGCCGGCGTTGATCTGGATCGGCACGGGCACGCCGGAGGACTTCAGCTTCGTCCCGGCGTCGAGGACCTCCTGCCAGCTCTTCGGCTGCCAGTCGGCCGGCAGCCCGGCCTTCTGGAAGAGCGTCTTGTTGAAGTAGAGCACCCGGCCGTCGGTGCCGACGGGCAGCGCGTACTTCTTGCCGTTGAACGTGGCCAGGCCCTGGACGGCCTCGGGGATCTGCGACCAGCCGTCCCAGCTGTCGGCGTCCGCGCCGGCCAGGTCCGCCAGCGGCTTGAGGTAGCCCGCCTCGGCGAACTCGCCCGCCCAGATGCCGTCGATGTCGATCACGTCGGCGCCCTTGCCTGACTTGAGGTCCAGGGAGAGCTTGGTCTTGTACTGCTCGTCGTCGACGCCGCTGGGGACGAACTTGACCTTGACGTTCTTGCCCTTCGCCTTCTGCGCCGCCTCGAACTTGGGGATCACCCAGTTCGCGATGAAGTTGGCGCCGGCGGCGTTCTTCCCGCCCGCGATGGCGTTCTGGGTGATCGTCAGCTCGATGGCGTCACCGCCTCCGCCGCCGCCGGACGACTGGCCGCAGGCTGCGAGCCCCAGCCCGGCCGCGGTGATGACCGCGACCACACCTATCGACCGTTTCCGCAATGCCATCCAAACCCTCCGACAGGTCCGTAAGGAGGTAACACCCTGGGCCAATATGTCATGACATCCATATGACGTAAAGGCCTGGCCAAATTTGCGGAGAGTGCTCACACGCTGTGTCTTTGCTCAGCGGGCCGGGAGCCAACCGTCCGAACAGGCGCGTTGTGCGTCGCCCGGGGGTTTGAGCGGAGGGACATTAGGTTACATAGCGGACATCCGAATGTCATGACAATATGCCATAGTGTCGAAGGTAAGCTCCATCCTGGAGGTGCTTTGTACGACCTGATCACGTTCGGGCGCTCCGGCGTCGACGTCTACCCGCTGCAGACCGGGGTCGGCCTGGCCGACGTCGAATCCTTCGGCAAGTTCCTCGGCGGCAGCCCCACCAACGTCGCCGTCGCCGCGGCGCGCCACGGGCTGCGCTCCGCCGTGATCACCGGCGTGGGAGCGGACCCCTTCGGAGAGTTCGTCCGCAGGGCGATCCGCGGGTTCGGCGTGGACGACGCCTTCGTGAGCACCATCGAGGGCCGGCCCACTCCCGTGACGTTCTGCGAGATCTTCCCGCCCGACCACTTCCCGATCTACTTCTACCGCGGCGAGCATCCGCCTGACCTGCAGATCTCCCCGTCCCATCTCGACCTCGGGGCCATCGCGGAGACCAGCCTGTTCTGGTTCTCGCTGACCGGGCTGAGCCAGGAGCCGAGCGCCGCCGCCCACGCCGCCGCGCTGTCGGCGCGCACGTCGGGCTGGACCGTGTTCGACCTCGACTGGCGGCCGTCGCTGTGGAAGTCGCGGGAGGCGGCCCACGAGGCCGCGCGGCGGACGCTCCCGTACGCGAACGTCGCGGTCGGCAACCTCGACGAGGTGGAGAACGCGGTCGGCGTGCGCGACCCGGAGGCCGCCGCGCAGGCGCTCCTGGACGCGGGAGTGAAGGTCGCGATCGTGAAAATGGGCCCTGAGGGGGTTCTCGCGCGTACCTCCGAGGAGAGCGTGGTGGCGGAACCGGTGGAGGTGAAGGTGGTCAACGGCATCGGAGCGGGTGACGCGTTCGGCGGGGCGATCTGCCTCGGGCTGCTGCGCGGCTGGCCGCTGGAGCGCACGGTGCGCTTCGCCAACGCGGCGGGCGCGTTCGTGGCCGCCCGGCTGGCCTGCGCCGACGCCATGCCGTCCACGGCCGAGGTGGAAGACCTGCTGAACGGAGCGGGCTCGTGAGCGACCTCACCCTGCCCAGGACCTCCGGCTACGAGCGGCTCACCCAGATCCGGGCCACCCGGCCGGAGGAGATCGCCGAGGCCGCGGCCCGGCGGCAGCGGCGCGGCCTGCCCGGCGAGGGCGAGCGGCTGCTGATCATCGCCGCCGACCACACGGCCCGCGGCGCCCTCGGCGTACGCGACCGGCCGATGGCCATGGCCAGCCGCGCCGACCTGCTCGACCGCCTCCAGGTGGCGCTCACCCGCCCCGGCGTGGACGGCATCCTCGCCTCCCCCGACGTCATGGAGGACCTGCTCCTGCTCGGCGCCCTGGAGGGCAAGCTGGCCTTCGGCTCCATGAACCGGGGCGGCCTGCTGGGCTCGGTCTTCGAGGTGGACGACCGTTTCACCGGCTTCGACGCGGCCTCGATCGACGAGATGCGCCTGGACGGCGGCAAGATGCTGCTCCGCATCGACCCGGCCGACCCCGCCACGGTGGCCACCCTGGAGTCCTGCGCCCGGGCCGTCACCGACCTGGCCCGCCACCGCCTGCCGGCCATGGTGGAGCCCTTCTGGGCGCTGCGCTCCGAGTCGGGGGCGCTGCGCAACGACCTGTCCCCCGAGGCCGTGATCCGCGCGATCAGCATCGCCCAGGCGCTCGGCACCACCTCCGCCTACACCTGGCTCAAGATCCCGGCGGTGGCGGAGATGGAGCGCGTGATGGCCGCCACCACCCTGCCCGCGCTGCTGCTCGGCGGCGACCCGCCGGACATCGACGCCGCCTACGCCGACTGGGACCGCGCGCTGAGCCTTCCCGGCGTACGCGGCCTCGTCGTGGGCCGAGCCCTGCTCTACCCTCCGGATGACGACGTAGCGAAAGCGGTGGACAACGCCGCGGCACTGGTACGGGAGACCCGCGCATGACATACGTTCCGTTCGGCAAGGCCGCGAACGGCCCCTGGTCCGTCGAGATCACCCCGTCCCTGGCGGGCTGGACGTACTCGGGCCTGCGCATCGTGGACCTGGCGGACACGCCGGTCTCGTTCGACACCGGCGACGAGGAGACGCTGGTCCTTCCGCTGTCGGGATCCTGCACGGTCACCACCTCCGCCGCGACGTTCGAGCTGACGGGACGGCCTTCGGTCTTCAGCGGGCCGAGCGACTTCGCCTACGTCCCGATCGGCTCCCACGTCACCCTCCGGGGCAGCGGGCGCATCGCCCTGCCCTCCGCCCTCGCCACCCGCGCCCTCGAGCCCCGCTACGTGCCCGCCGACCAGGTCTCGGTCGAGATCCGCGGCGCGGGCCAGGCCACCCGCCAGGTGAACAACTTCTGCGCCCCCGGCGCCTTCGACTGCGACAAGCTCATGGCCGTGGAGGTCATCACCCCGGGCGGCAACTGGTCGTCGTACCCGCCGCACAAACACGACACCGACAACCCGGGCGAGGCGGTCCTGGAGGAGATCTACTACTTCGAGGTGGCCGGCCAGGGCAACGCCTACCAGCGCGTCTACTCCTCCGAACGCGGCCACATCGACACCCTGGCCGAGGTCTCCTCGGGCGACGTCGTCCTCGTCCCGTACGGCTACCACGGCCCCGCCATGGCCGCCCCCGGCTACGACCTCTACTACCTGAACGTCCTGGCGGGCCCGGCGGAGGAACGCTCGATGGCCTTCTGCGACGACCCCCGCCATGCGTGGATCCGCTCCTCCTGGGAAAGCCAGCCCACAGACCCGAGACTGCCGTTCGGGAGGACTTCATGACCCGATTGACTGTTGCCCAGGCCGTCGTGCGCTTCCTGGCCCAGCAGTGGAGCGAGCGCGACGGCGTGGAGCGCAGGTTCTTCGGCGGCTGCTCCGGCATCTTCGGCCACGGCAACGTGGCCGGGCTCGGCCAGGCGCTGGCCACCTCCACCGAGGACCTCCCCTACCACCTGAGCCGCAACGAGCAGGCCATGGTCCACACGGCCGCCGCCTACGCCCGGGCCAGCAACCGCCTGGCCACCCTGGCCTGCACCACCTCCATCGGTCCTGGGGCGACCAACATGATCACGGGCGCGGCGGGCGCGACGATCAACCGGCTGCCGGTGCTGCTGCTGCCCGGCGACATCTTCTCCACCCGCGTGGCGGGCCCGGTGCTGCAGGAGCTGGAGGACCAGCGCTCGTACGACATCTCGGTCAACGACTGCTTCAAGCCGGTCTCCCGCTACTGGGACCGGATCAACCGCCCCGAGCAGCTCCCGTCGGCGCTGCTGGCCGCCATGCGCGTGCTCACCGACCCGGCCGAGACCGGCGCGGTGACGCTGGCGCTGCCGCAGGACGTGCAGGCGGAGGCCCACGACTGGCCGGAGGAGCTGTTCGCGCGCCGCGTCTGGCACGTCCCCAGGCCGCTCCCCGAGCGGGCCGCCGTGTTCCGGGCGGCCCAGCTGGCCAAGTCGGCCGTGCGCCCGCTGATCGTCGCGGGCGGCGGGACGATCTACAGCGAGGCCACCGAGCAGCTGCGGATCTTCGCCGAGACGTACGGCATCCCGGTCGCCGAGACGCAGGCCGGCAAGGGCGCGCTCCCGTACGGGCACCCGCTCGCCGTGGGCGCGATCGGCGCCACCGGCACCACGGCCGCCAACGCGCTGGCCCGCGAGGCCGACCTGATCATCGGCGTGGGCACCCGCTACAGCGACTTCACCACCGCCTCCCGGACGATCTTCATGCCCGACGCCCGCTTCCTCAATCTCAACATCACCGCCTTCGACGCCGCCAAGCTGTCGGGCCTGCAACTGGTCGGCGACGCCCGCGACGGGCTGGCGGACCTGGTGGAGGCGTTCGCGGGCTGGAGGGGCGCGCCGGAGGACTACCGCGCGCGGGCCGCCGAGCTGACCAGGGAGTGGGACGCGGCGGTGGACCGGGCCTACTCGCTGGAGGGCTCGCCGCTGCCCCAGTCCGCGGTGATCGGCGCGGTCAACGCCGCGGCGGCCGAGGACGGCGTGGTGGTGTGCGCGGCCGGTTCGATGCCCGGCGACCTGCACAAGCTCTGGCGGCCGAGCGGGCCCGGCAACTACCACGTCGAGTACGGCTACTCCTGCATGGGCTACGAGATCGCCGGCGGGCTGGGCGTCAAGATGGCGGTGCCGGAGCGCGAGGTGTTCGTCCTGGTGGGCGATGGCTCGTACCTGATGATGGCCCAGGAGCTGATCACCGCGATCTCCGAGGGGATCAAGCTGGTGGTCGTCCTGGTGGACAACTCCGGGTTCGCCTCCATCGGCCGCCTGTCGGAGAGCGTGGGCGCGGAGCGGCTCGGCACCTCCTACCGGCACCGCGACGGCGGGCCGCTGCCCGTCGACCTGGCCGCCAACGCGGCCAGCCTCGGCGCCACGGTGCTGCGCCCCGAGTCGGTCGCCGACCTGCGCAAGGCGCTCGAGGAGGCCCGCTCGGGAACCGGGACCACGGTGATCTACGTGCGCACCGACCCGATGGCGGACGACGCCCCGTCCTCCGAGGCGTGGTGGGACGTGCCGGTCGCGGAGGTCGGCGGCACGACCGGCGCGGCGCGGGAGACGTACGAGGAGAGCAAGCGCTCCCAGCGCCTCCACCTGACGCCGCCCGACTGACCAGGGTTGCCCTGCGCCCCCTGTGGGAAGGCCTCTGACCAGGCACGATAGGGGGCAGGGATGGAGCCGTGGCGGCTGCTCGGGTGGATCGCGCTGGCGGCGGTGGTCGGCTTCTGCCTCTACCAGGTCGGCACGATCGTCGTCGCGATCGTCGTAGGCGTGTTCATCACGGCGCTGGTGCTGCCCCCGGCCCGCTGGCTCAGGAAGCGCGGGCTGAACCGGGCGCTGGCCACCGCGATCGTCTACGTCGGCGGGCTCGTGGTGGCAGCGGGGCTGATCGCGCTGCTGGTGCCGCCCACCATCGACAGCGTCGAACAGTTGCGGGTCAGCTTCGGCAAGGTGCTCGACAACCTGTACAAGCTGACCCACGAGTTCGGGATCGACCCGCGCAAGCTCGCCGCGCAGGCCAAGCAGTACCTGTCCACCGAGGGCCGCCAGATCACCACGGGGGCGCTGGCCGGGGTCAGGACGGTGGGCGAGATCGTGGTGGGGGCGGTGGTGGCGTTCGTCCTGTCGGTGTACTTCGTCCACAGCGGCGACCGGCTTTTCAGCTGGCTAGTGGACCTCGCGCCCCCTTCGGCCAGGCCGCACATCACCGAGACCGCTCGCGTGGCCTTCACCGTGATCGGCCGCTACATCCGCGGCATCGCGATCGTGGGCGCGGTGGAGGGGTTCCTGATCGGCATCACGCTGTGGATCCTGGGCGTGCCGATCGCGCTGCCGCTGGCGGTGCTGACGTTCGTGGGGGCGTTCCTGCCGATCGTGGGGGCGTTCACGGCGGGGCTGCTGTCCGCGGTGGTGGCGCTCGTGGCCAAGGGCTGGATCGTGATGCTGATCGTGGTCGGCGTGACCGTGGCGATAGGCCAGCTCGAAGGACACGTGCTGGCGCCGCAGATCTACGGCAAGGCGCTCGCCCTGCCCAGCGCGGTCATCCTGGTCGCGATCGCGGTGGGCAGCCTGCTCTGGGGGATCGTCGGCGCGTTCCTGGCCGCCCCGGTGACGGCGGTGATCGTGGCCCTGCTGCACAGGCCGCGGGCCGAGCCCGCCCCGGTCACTCTCGCTCCGCCGCGGCCTCCTCCAGCGACTCCCGCGACCACGTGATCCGCCCGGCCCGCAGGTCGTCGATGACCCCGCGCAGCCACCGGGTCTCCGCGGCCGTCACCTCGCGCAGATATTCGATCTCCAGCATGGCGATGCGCGGCAGGTCGGCATCGTCGGCCAGGCCCGCCTCCAGCCCGGCCAGCGTTTCGGCGACCGCCCGCTCGCGCCGCTCGAGCGCCGCCGCCAGGTCTTCAGGGGCGAGCATGAGCGCGTTCGCCAGCGCGGCCGGGAACTGCGGAAACTCCTGCTTGGGCGTGCTCAGCATCTCGTCCAGCCACTTGAGCAGCGCCGTCGTGCCCTCCGCCGTGAGCTCGTAGACCGTGCGCTCGGGGTACTGCTGGTCGCGCCCCGTCTCCCGGACGCTGATCAAACCGGCCTCCAGCAGCCGGTCGATGGTCCGGTAGAGGCCGGCCCGCTGGCCCACGTTGACCACCAGGTCCTTGCCCCACTGCTTGAGCAGGCGCTGGATCCCGTACGGGTGCAGCGGCTGGTGGCGCAGCAGGGCCAGCACGGTCAGGGCGAGCGGCGAGCCACGGTCGAGTGCCATGGGCCAATATTAGCTTCACCATTACTAGTTGACGAGAGACTAGTTTCACTGAAACTATCCAATCCATGAGCGACATCGAACGCATCCACACCGACCACGCCGTCACCCGGCGCCTGGGCAACTGGACCACCGCGGGCCGCTTCGAGGTCCGCACCCGTTACGGCCAGACCACCCTCGACCTGCGCTCCCCCGGCCTGCCCGCCGAGATCGAGCTGCGGCTCGACCTCGACCGCGGCGTGGTCAAGCTGCTGGTCCCCGAGGACGCCACCGTCGAGCACCAGGACCTGCGCTGGAGCGGCAGGGGCCAGGTCAAGGACCACCAGGCGCCCACTGAGGGCTCCGCGCGGCGCATCCGCCTGCTGGGCAGGGCCGCCGGCAGCGAGATCCGCGTCCGCCGCGGCGGCGTCGCGATCCTCACCGCGATGCTGTCCCCCGAGTACGTACGCGACGTCCGCCAGGCCCACCGCAACGGCACCCACCCGACCGTCGACGACCCCGCGCGCACCCTGGAGAAGGCATCATGAAGCAGACCCCCGTCCTGATCGTCGGCGGCGGCTACGCCGGCCTCGCCTCGGCCCTCTTCCTCTCCCACCAGGGCGTGCCCTGCCTCCTGGTCGACCGCCACCCCGGCACGTCGCTCCTGGGCAGGGCCCGGGGGATCAACTTCCGCACCCTCGAGATCTACCGGTCGCTCGGCCTGGACGAACGCGTGAAGGAGGCGGGCCGGCCCTTCGACGAGGAGGCCGGCGTGGCCCGCTGCGCGACGCTGGCGGGCGAGTGGCAGTGGCTGTTCGGCGACGACTCCCCGCGGGCGCTGCCCGAGCTGACCGCCGGCGAGTTCTGCATGGCCGACCAGAGCACGGTCGAGCCCATCCTGATCGAGGCCGCCCGCGCCAAGGGCGCGGAGCTGTGGTTCGACACGCAGTGCCGGTCGATCGAGCCCGACACCGACGGCGTGACGGCCGTGGTGGAGGACCGCGCCACCGGCGAGCGGCACACGATCAGGGCCCGGTACGTGATCGGCGCCGACGGCTACGGCGGCGCCACCAGGGAGCGGCTCGGCATCGCCCGCTCCGGCCTCGGCCCCCTGCGGCACTTCGTGACCTACGTCATCAAGGCGGACCTGTCCGAGATCATCACCAAGCGGGCCCTGTTCTGGATCGTCGGCGAACCCGGCGGCACCGCCTCGGCGGCGTTCGTCTCCCACGCGCTGCCCGACCACTGGGGCCTGTCCCTGCTCTACGACCCGGAAACGGAGTCGCCCGACGACTTCACCGACGAGCGCTGCGCCGCCGCGGCCAAGGCGGCCATCGGCCGCGACGTACCGGTCGAGATCATCAGCAAGGCGTCCTGGACGGAGGCGGTCGGCGTGGCCGACAGCTACCGCTCCGGCCGGGTCTTCCTCGTCGGTGACGCCGCGCACGTGTGGCCGCCCGCCCAGGGGCTGGGCGCCAACTCGGCCGTCCAGGACGCGCACAACCTGGCCTGGAAGCTCGCCGCCGTGCTCGCGGGGCGGGCCTCGGACGCGCTGCTCGACACGTACGAGGCCGAGCGCCGCCCGGTGGCGCTGGAGCTGGCCGACGTGACCGTGCGCAGCCAGGCCGCCAGGTTCGGCTCCGGCCCGGAGGACGACCCGGTGGACCCGATCACGTGCGTCCTCGGGCAGCGGTACGCGTCCACGGCGATGGCCGGGACCGCGCCCGAGTCGGTCTTCGGCGACGGGGTGTCACGACACGCCCGTCCCGGCACCCGGGCCCCGCACCTCTGGCTCTCCCTCGACGGGCGGCGGATCGGCGTCCACGACCTGTTTCACGACTCGTTCGTGCTGCTGTGCGGGCCCGGCGGGGAGGAGTGGGCGCGGGTGACGGTCGAGGGGGTGCGGGTGTACCGGGTGGGGTCGGAGCTGGTCGACGTCGAGGGGCACTGGGAGTCGCGGTACGGCTGCGACGCCGTCCTGGTGCGCCCGGACGGCTACGTGGCCTGGCGCTCGGACGATTCGGCGAGCGAGGCCGACCCGGCGACCCGCCTGACAGCCACCCTCCACCAGATCCTCCACTGACCCCGCCGGCCCTCACCGGCCCGCGGCACCCCCCACCGCTCAATGCCCGCCCCAGATCGGCCCCCGGCGCCCCTCACCGGCCCGCGCGGGGAGCGGGAGGGTCAGAGGAGCAGCTCCAGCTCCAGCTCGTGCCGGATCGGGATGCCGTCGGCCTCGGCGGGGATGCCCGGCTTGAGCTCCCGCGCCCGGTCCACGCCGTTGCGGTGCAGGGCGATCAGGTCGAACCCGTACCGCTGGTAGAACCGCAGGGCGTGCGTGTTGTCGTTGGTGGTGACCAGCCAGAGCCTGGCCGCCCCGCCCTCGGCCGCGACGGCGCGCACCGCGTCCAGCAGCGCCGCCCCCACCCCCCTGCCGGGCACCACCGCGTCGATCGTGATGATCTCCACGGAGTCGCCACGCCGGGCGTACGTGATGATCCCGGCCGGCTCGCCCTCGCTCTCGGCGATGAAGCCCGGCTGGGCGGCGGCGTCGACCAGCTCCCCGCGGCCCAGGGCCACCACGGTCGAGCCGCCCCAGCTCTCGGTCAGCACCCGGGTCACGTACGCGAGATCTTGCGGCTCGATGGGACGCACGGATATCGCCATGTCCCTCATTATGAGATCTATGCGATGGGTAACGTTCGACTGCTTCGGAACACTTGTCGACTGGCGCCACGGCATCCGCACCAGCGCCGAGCTGATCGCGCCGGGTCAGGGGGCGCGGCTGCTGGAGGCGTACAACCGGCACGAGCACGTCGTACAGGCCGAGTCCCCGACACTCCGCTACCGCCACGTGCTGGCCGAGGCGCTCCGCAGGGCCTGCGCCGACGAGAAGGTGGAGCTGAACGAGGACGACGCCCAGGTGCTGGGCACGACGATCCCGTACTGGCCGGTGTTCCCCGAGGTGGGCGCCGAGCTGTCGGCGCTGCGCGGCGCGGGCTGGCGCCTGGCCCTGCTCACCAACTGCGACCGCGACCTCATCGCCGAGACGCGGCGGCGGCTGCCCGTGGCGTTCGACGCGGTGCTGACGTCGGAGGACGTGGGCGCGTACAAGCCGGCCGACGCGCACTTCGAGACGTTCAGACGCTCGTACGAGCCCACTCAATGGGTGCACGTGGCGCAGAGCTACTTCCACGACATGGTCCCCGCCCACCGCCTCGGCATCCCGCGCGTGTGGATCAACCGCCAGGGCGAGCGACCCGCCGACGAGAAGATCATCCAGCAGCGGCTGCCCGACCTCGGCGGGCTGCTCTCCGTGGTCGAGAACGCCTAACGGCGCTGCTCCAGCACGTCCGCGATGCCGGCCAGGAAGGAGTCCACGTCCGCGATGAGGTAGCCGGACCGGAACAGCACGGTCGAGAACTTCGCCGCCCGCACCTCCTTGGCCGTCACCGGGAAGTCGGTCGTCCCGCGCAGGGTGGCCACGATGCGGTCCAGGAAGGCGTCGATCTCGTCCTCGTTGTAGCCGGTGCCCATGCGACCCGGGCGGAAGGCCACCCGTTCGACGCGGGCCGCCTGGGTCTCGAACCACTCCTCGCGCAGCATCTCGCCTGTAGGCTCGGCCATGGCGAGGCGTACCGGCCGCTTGGCCTGGGTCTCCAGCGCCACCACGAACGCCTCCAGGGCGAAGTCGACCGCGGTCTCGACATATCCGCCACGCTTGGCGCGGAACGTGGCCCGTCGCACGTCGTCCGCGCTGACGGGCTCCACAGTGGGCATGCCCCTGCCCAGGGTCGACTCGATCCGCCCGATCAGGGCGTCGACTTCGGCGGGGTCATAGCCTGAACGCATACCCATGACGCGTGGAAAGCGATTCAAGCCCACTCCTCTTGAGAACGTGCTGGGGGCGTCTCCATTGTGGGGCTCTTTATGCTAGCGATGCGACCCGACATATAGCGTTACAAGACCATGCGTCTGTCCAAGGTCTCCTTCCGCTACCGAAGACGTGATCCTTTCGTCATCGAAGACGTCGACACCCAGCTCGCCCCCGGCGAGGTGATCGAGCTGACCGGCGTGAACGGGGCAGGCAAGTCGACTCTGCTCCGCCTCCTCGCGGGCCTCACCCGGCCCACGATCGGCACGATCGCCGGGCGTCCCGAGGTGGTCGGCTTCGCTCCCGACCGCTTCCCGACCGCCCAGCCGTTCACGGTCACGGCCTATCTGCGCCACATGTCCCGGGTACGCGGAGGCGCCCGCTGGGAGCCCTGGGCCGAGCGCCTGAACATGGGCCACCTCCTCACCGTCGCCCTGGACGAGCTGTCGAAGGGCAGCGCGCACAAGGTCGGCCTGGTCCAGGCGCTGATGTCGGAGCCCGGGCTGCTGATCCTGGACGAGCCGTTCGCCGGGCTCGACGTGGACACCCGTGAAGCGCTCCCTTCGATCGCCGGTGAGGTGGCGGGCCGCGGCGGCATCGTCATCGTCAGCGACCACCAGGGCGGTCTGCGCTCTCTGCCCGAGATACGCCATTGGTCGCTGGTGGACGGCCGCCTCAAGGAGAGCACGACGGCACCCGGTCTCGAACCGGTCGAGGACAGGGGGACGGTCGTGGCCGTCACGGTGCCCGCGTCCGAAGTCCACGGCTTCCTCGCCAGGATGCGCGGCGAGGGTTACCTGGCCCGCGAGATCGAGGAGTCCGGATGATCGCCCTGGCCACGTTCCGGCTGGCCGCCTACATCCGTTCGCACCGCATGTTCCAGGCGCTCCTTCTGGCCTTCGCCATGCTGGCGATCCTCTACGGCAGCCGGGCGCCGCGCGGTGGCGAGGCCTCGGCCCTCACGGACGGCGCCGTACTGATCATCCCCATCCTGGCCTGGGCGGCCAGGAGCCTCCTCGACACCGAGCCCGACCGGCAGCGCGAGCTGTCCGCGATCCAGGTGGGCGGGCGGGGCAGGGAGGTGGCGGCGGGGTTGATGGCGGCGTTCGCGACGTGTGTGGCGTTCGCGGCGCTCGGCATGGGCGCGGCGCTCCTGCTCGGTGTGAGCCAGGCTCCGTCGCGCGGCGTGCTGGCCGCCGCTCTCGTCCTGAACGCCCTGGCCGCGCTCACCGGCACCGCGCTGGGCGCCCTCACCAGCCGTGCGGTCATCAACTCCCCCGCACTTTCGATCATGGGGCTGCTGCTGGGGTTCCTGGCGATGCTGCTGCTCAGCTCCTCGCCCCTGCACTGGCTCACCGTCCCGCTCATCGCCTGGATGAAGGCGGCGAACGGGGGTCACCTCCTCGACCAGCTCCCCGAGCTCGGCGCCATCACCCTGGTCTGGTGCCTGATCGGGCTGGGGGCGTACGTGTGGCTCCGGCGTAGGGTAGGTTAGTGAGCACTCACCCACCCTAGAGGAGACAACAGTGAAAATGATCTGCCTGGGTGACAGCATCACCCGCGCGCAGGTGAGCGCCGACTACGTGGCCATGCTCCGCTCCCGGCTGCCCGAGGCGACCGTGATCAACGCCGGGGTCAACTACGAGCCGTCGTCGGAGACGGTCAGACGGCTCGACGACGTCGTGGGCCAGGACCCCGACGTGGTGACCGTACTGATCGGCACGAACGACGCGAACTCCACGCTCAGCGGGACGCTCGCCAAGACCCTGCGCAAGCGCTGGAAGCTCTCCGCGGACCCCACCCCCGAGGCCTACGCCGCCAACCTCACCACCATCGCCCGCCGTCTCCAGGACGAGACGATGGCCCGCGTGGCGATGCTCTCCCTGCCCGTCATCGGCGAGGAGCTCGACTCGGTCTCGGTGCGGCGGGCCGCCGAGTACAGCGAGATCGTCCGGCGGGTCGCGGCGGCCGAGGGTGTCACGTACCTGCCGCTCAACGAGCGGATGACGGCTTACCTGGAGGAGCAGGGCCGGGCTCCCGGCATTCGCTACCAGGCGGAGGGGCGGCTGGCGCAGACCGCCGCGATGCAGCATTTCCTGCTCGGCCGCAGCCTGGACGCCATCTCCAAGGGCCGCGGCCTCCAGCTCACCACGGACAACATCCACCTGAACAGCAGGGGTGCCGCCATGATCGCCGACCTGATCGAGGGCTTCGCCGCCCGCTCGATCGCACCCCACTAGCCCCGTTCCGCCCGGGGGACTCGCGGCGGGTGGGTTATTCGGCGGCCGCGAGCTGGCCGCAGGCGCCGTCGATCTCGCGGCCGCGCGTGTCGCGCACCGTCACCGGCACGCCGTGGAACTCCAGCCGCCGTACGAACGCCCGCTCGTCCTCGGGCCGGGAAGCCGTCCACTTCGACCCCGGGGTCGGGTTGAGCGGGATCAGATTGACGTGCACGAGCTTGTTCCGGACCAGCTTGCCGAGCAGGTCGGCCCGCCACTCCTGGTCGTTGATGTCCTTGATCAGCGCGTACTCGATCGAGACCCGCCGTTTGGTCTTGGCCCCGTACGCCCAGGCCGCGTCGAGGACCTCGGCCACCTTCCACCGCGTGTTGATCGGCACCAGCGTGTCACGCAGCTCGTCGTCGGGCGCGTGCAGCGACAGCGCCAGCGTGACGGGCAGCCCCTCGTCGGCGAGCTTGCCGATCGCGGGCACCAGCCCGACGGTGGAGACGGTGATGCCCCGGGCCGAGATGCCCAGCCCGTGCGGCGCGGGCTCCACCAGCCGCCGCACCGCGCCGATGACCTGCTTGTAGTTGGCCAGCGGCTCTCCCATGCCCATGAACACGACGTTGTTCACCCGGCCGGGCCCGCCGGGCACCTCACCGGCCGCCAGCGCCCGGGCGCCGGCGACGACCTGCTCGACGATCTCGGCGGTGGACATGTTGCGGGTGAGGCCGGCCTGGCCGGTGGCGCAGAAGGGGCAGTTCATGCCGCAGCCGGCCTGCGAGGACACGCACATCGTGACCCGGTCGGGATAGCGCATGAGCACCGACTCGACCAGCGCCCCGTCGAACAGCCGCCACAGCGTCTTACGCGTGGTGCCCCGGTCGGTGGTCATCTCCCTCACCGAGGTCAGCAGGTCGGGCAGGAGCGCGGCCAGCTTCTCGCGGGAGGCAGCCGGCAGGTCGGTCATCGCGCCGACGTCGGTGGTGAGCCGCTCGAAGTAGTGGCGCGAGAGCTGGTCGGCGCGGAACGCCTTCTCCCCCAGCTCGGTGACCGCGGCCCGCCGGTCGGCCATCGACAGGTCGGCCAGGTGCCGTGCGGGCTTGGCCCGCCGGGGCGCGACGAAGGTGAGCTGGCCTGGGGGCTGGGACACGTTCCTGCCTTTGCTTTGAGTGGCTTTCAATCAGGGTAATGAACGTTCGGATCGGAGGTGGCATTCCTGGTTACGGTACGGCTCGCATCGTGGCTGCCACCGGATCTACAGTCATCACGTATGGCGATTTTTCGGTCGGCATCTGGCGAGGGTGGCGCCGAGGTCGTTCTCGCCGCCGGCAATCCGTACGGCAGCCGGACGCTCGTGGTCGAGCGTGACGAGGACTCCTCGGTAGCTTACCTGTGCTCGCCCGACGGCACGGTGCACGGCGCCGTCTGGCTGGCCAACCATCGCCCCGCCCCGGCGGTGGTCGACCTGGCCCGCATCAACGCCGGCCTGCCGCCGCTGATGCCCAGGGCCAACACCCTCCACCCGGACGGCCGCAGGCCGCTCGGGCAGCTCACCGCGCTGTGGTTCGAGGAGGGGGACGGGGTCGCCCTGTACGAGGACGAGGAGCTGCTGGCGGTCATCCCCGGCTGGGCCGACATGAGCAGGGGCATGCCCGGCTACTCCCGCGACGCGGTGGGCGAGTCGCCGTTCGCGTGGGCGCTGTCGGAGGCTCTCGAAGGGCTGCAGCCCCGCCTCTCCAACGCCAGGTCCTACTGGGGCTGGCGGCACAGCGAGGGGTCGTGGCCGTCGTTCCAGCAGTTCGTGATGGGTCATCTGGACGGGGCGCTCGGTCCCGCGGGGCGCTATTGGGACGCCAGCGGCGAGCGGCTCCCGACCGTCGGCATCACCGAACGGCCGCCGCATCAGGGCCGCGCCTACACCGTGCTGTCCACGGTGGGGATGAGCTGCCAGCGCATGCCCACGGTCGAGCAGTGGATCGACAAGCCGGGCGCCTACGCCAGGATCGAGCTGGCCGTGGCCACCCGCGAGGACCCGCGCGACGCGGCGCTGCTGCTGGTGTGGCTGTCGCAGTATCCGTGGCACTCGGTCACGTGGCTCGGCCACGGGCACACGGCGAAGTGGTATCACGAGCCTTCGACGTTCCCGTTGGGGCCGCGGTATTCGGGGGTCCTGATGCTGGCCAACGCACCCCACATGCCAGACATGTCGGGATTCGCGTTCGGGGGTGAGGCCGTACGGTGGCTCTGGCTCTCACCGGTCACCACCGCGACGCTGGAGGCGCAGCAGCGGTAGCTAGAAGAACAGCGTCATCAGCAGCCAGACCGGCACCAGCGTCGTCACCAGCGAGTCGAGCCGGTCCATCAGACCGCCGTGTCCAGGCAGGATGGTGCCCAGGTCCTTGATGCCGAGATCCCGCTTGATCATCGACTCGATCAGGTCGCCCACGGTGGCCAGCACCGCCGCCAGCGCGCCGATCAGCGCGCCCTGCCAGATGGCGCCGTGCATCAGCCAGACCACCAGCCACGCCCCGACGGCCGTGCACGCGATCACCGACCCGGCGAGCCCTTCCCAGGTCTTCTTCGGGCTGATCGCCGTCATCTTGTGCCGGCCGAACAGCACGCCCGCGAAGTAACCGCCGATGTCGCTGGCCACGGTCACCGCGATGAAGATCAGCACCCGGTGGTCGCCGTCGTGGAGACGCAGCATCATGGGCACGAACGCCGCGAGCATGGCGGGATAGAACAGCGTGAGCACCGAGGCCGACGCGTCCCGTACATAACCGTCGGTCCCGTCGCTGAACATGCGCCAGACCAGGAGCACCAACGCGAACACCGCGAACGTGGCCAGCAGCCACGTCGGCCCGCCCCAGTACGCGCCCGCATGCATCGCCACCAGGCCCGCGAGCACCGGCACGGCGGGCACCTTGATCCCACGGGTGGCGAAGGCCTTGATCAGCTCCATCGCGCCGACGCCCACGGCAGCGGCGACCACCGGGAGGAACAGCTCCTTGATCGTGTAGATCGTGCCGATGACCAGCGCGCCCAGCACCACACCGACCGCGATCGCGGCGGGCAGGTTCCTTCCGGTACGGCCGCCGCCGCTCGAGCTGGTGTCAGCCGTACGTTCTTCCACAGAGTTTCTCCAAGAGCCACGGCCCCCGCCACTCGGGGCGAGGGCCGTTCAAGACCCGCTACCTGCGGCGGCCCGCCCAACGCGACCACCGTAGGCCCAAGCCGCTACCCGCGACGACCTGCCGCAGGCACGAACCACCACCCAACGACGACCTGCCGTAGGTGCGAACCGCCGCCCGCGACAACCCGCCGCAGGCACGAACCACCACTCACGACAACCCGCCGCAGGCACGAACCACCACCCACGACAACCCGCCGCAGGCACGAACCACCACTCACGACAACCCGCGTAAGTGCGAACCACCGCCTGCGACGACTCGCCATAGGTGCGAACCGCTGCCTGCGGCGGCCGGCCCAACGCGACTACCGTAGGCCTGCTGCCTGGGGCACGCGGTCCGCCGTGCGGCGTGCCGCTCAGACTTCGAGCAGCTCGGCTTCCTTGTGCTTGAGCAGCTCGTCAATCTTCGCGACGTGCTTCTGGGTGAGGTCGTCGAGCTCCTTCTCGGCCCGCCTGACCTCGTCCTCCCCCGCCTCGCCATCCTTGATCATCTTGTCGAGGACTTCCTTGGCGGAGCGGCGGATGTTGCGCACCGACACCTTGGCGTGCTCGCCCTTGTTCCTGGCGACCTTGATGTACTCCTTGCGCCGCTCCTCGGAGAGCTCCGGGAACGTCACGCGGATCACCTGGCCGTCGTCGGTGGGGTTGACACCGAGGTCGGAATCGCGGATGGCCTTCTCGATGGCGCCCATCGAACTCTTGTCGAAAGGCTGGATGAGCACCATGCGCGCCTCCGGCACATGGAACGACGCCAGCTGCTGGATCGGCGTCGGCGTGCCGTAGTACTCGGCGTTGATCTTGTTGAACATCGAGGGGGTGACGCGGCCCGTACGGATGGTCGCGAAGTCCTCCTTCGCGACCGAGACGGCCTTGTCCATTTTTTCCTCGGCTTCGAGGAGGGTTTCGTCGATCACAGCGGCTCCCTGTCTTCTAGCTGGCGGTGTCGGGCTCGCTCCCTCATTTGCCTGCGGGACTCACCAGCGTGCCGATTTTCTCACCGCGTACCGCTCGCAGGATGTTGCCCTCGCCCATGAGGTCGAAGACCACGATCGGCAGATCGTTGTCCTTGCACAGGCTGATCGCGGTGGCGTCCATGACAGCGAGGTCGCGGAGCAGCACCTCGCCGTAATCAAGGTGGTCGAACCTGACCGCATCCGGATTTTTGCGTGGATCGGAGTCGTAGATCCCGTCCACCTGCGTTCCCTTGAGCAGCGCCTCCGCGCCGATCTCCAGGGCCCGCTGGGACGCCGCGGTGTCGGTGGAGAAGTACGGCGAGCCGAGCCCGGCGCCGAAGATGACCACGCGCCCCTTCTCGAGGTGCCTGATCGCGCGGCGCGGCAGGAACGGCTCGGCCACCTGCTGCATGGTGATGGCGGTCTGGACGCGCGTCTCGACGCCCCGCCGCTCGAGGAAGTCCTGTAGGGCCAGGCAGTTGATGACCGTGCCGAGCATGCCCATGTAGTCGGCTCTGGCGCGGTCGATGCCTCCTTGCGACAGGGTGGCGCCGCGGAACATGTTGCCGCCACCGACCACGACCGCGACCTGTACGCCTTCCTTGACGGCCTCGGCGATCGAATCGGCCAGATGATCGACGATCAACGGATCGATGCCCAGCGGCTCGCTACCGGCGAACGCCTCTCCTGACAACTTCAGCATCACCCGCTTCCATCTGAGCGGGTTGTGCGGATTTTGAGATGAGGAAGCCGCCGTCCGTGTGGATTCGTGGGCTGGCTCCCGGTGGTCCTGCACGGCGGCGGCCTCCTTCGTTCGGTGAATCAAGTTCAGGCTGTCGGCTAGCTTCTTGCCTTGGCCGGGCGGCCCGCCTTGAGCGGCGGGCCTGCCTGGCCGGTTGCTTGCCTAAGCCTAAGCCTGACCGACCTTGAAGCGGACAAAGGCCTGGACCTCGACGCCGTTCTCCTCGGCGTACTTGCCCACGCTCTTCTTGTTGTCCTTGACGAAGGCCTGCTGGAGGAGGGTGAAGTCCTTGTACCAGCCGTTCACGCGGCCCTCGACGATCTTGGAGATGGCAGCCTCGGGCTTGCCCTCCTCGCGGGTCATCTCCTCGAAGAGCTTGCGCTCCTTCTCGACCACGTCGGCCGGGACGGAGGCTGCCTTGAGGTACTGCGGGGCCATCGCGGCGGCGTGCTGCGCGATGTCCTTGGCGACCTCGGCGTTCGGCTTGTCGAGCTGGATCAGCACGCCGACGGCCGGCGGGAGCGCCGGGTCGGTCTTGTGCATGTAAGCACCGATGTAGCCGCCCTCGAGGACCGCGAACCGGCGGATCTCGATCTTCTCGCCGAGCGCGGCGTTGGCGACGTCGAGGTGCTCCTTGACGGTCTTGCCGTCGAAGGACGACTCGAGCAGCGACGCCACGTCGGCGGGCTTGGTCTCGAGGATGTGCTCGACAACCTGGCCGGCCAACTCCTGGAAGCGCTCGCCCTTGGCCACGAAGTCGGTCTCGCAGTTGAGCTCGAGCAGCGCGGCGGCGGAGTCGCCGTCCTGCTTGAGCGCGACCAGGCCGTTGGAGGCGGTGCGGGCCTCGCGCTTACCTACGTCCTTGGCGCCCTTGAGGCGCAGGAGCTCGATAGCGCGGTCGAAGTCACCCTCGGACTCCTCGAGCGCCTTCTTGCAGTCCATCATGCCGGCAGCGGTGATTTCGCGAAGCCGCTTGACATCGGCCATGTTCACGGAAGCCATTGCTTTTCCTTGTGGGATTTCGTCGTCGTCGTGGATCAGGTGGGCAACGGCACGCCTGCTCACCCTTGGTTCGTACGGCGGGCGCTTGCCGTACGGAAGCCTTTGTCTTGCGTCAGCCTCTGTCTTGCGTTTCGGGGCCCGGCTCGCCTGGCATACTGCCCAGCCTCGCCCTGGCTTACCATCCTGGACCATCACCAGCCAGCACTGACGCCACCCGGCCGACCCGCCGCGCCCGGTTCGGGCAAACCGCCCTCTCCGGCCCGGCCGACCACCCTGGCCTGCTGAACTACCCGGTCCAACCCGGCCCGGTCATCCGCCCCGGTCACCCGGAACGGCCCGGCTCACCACCGGCCCGGCCTGCGACCCAACCCTGGATCGCAACCCAGACCTCGGCTCACAGCCCCAGCCCGCGACCCAGTCCTCAGGCCCCAGCCCGGACCCAGACCTCAGGCCCCGGCCCGAACCTCGGCTCAGGGCTTCGGCCCCGGGCCTTGAACCGCGACCTCACGGACCCGGCCCTGAATCACAGCCCTTGAACCGCGACCTCACAGGCCCGGCCCTGGACCACAGCCCTTGAACCGCAACCTCACGGACCCGGCCCGGCCCTGGACCGCGACCCAGGCCTTTGACCTACGGCCCAGATCCCGGCTCACAGCCTCAGCTTCAGCTTCGGCATCGGCCCTGAACCTTGAGCCTCGATCTCAGCCCGGCTCTTGGTCCTTGCCTGGCTGGGAAGCGTCCTCGCCTGGCGATCACTCACCCGGCGAGGCCGCGGCCCCTCGCTCAATCGTTCACTTGTCTTCGTGGCCCGTTCCTTGCCCGGTCACGGCAGGACCAGGGACATCCCTCGTCCTGCCGTTCCGTTCGCCGGAGCAAGGCGCGCGCCCTGCCTGGTGGACTCTTCACCCACCCGACCGGGACGGGCCCGTACCTGGGAAACCCGGGTACCTGAGCGCTGACGTCAGGCCTGCGGCTCGGCGTCAGCCTCACGAGCGGCCTCCTCAGCGGGGGCCGCCTCAGCCACCGGGGCGGCCTCAGGAGCAGCCTCAGCCGCGGGGGCGGGCGCCTCAGCCTCGGCGGCGGGTGCCTCAGCGGCTGCGTCGCCGGTGCCCTGCTCGATGAGCTCGCGCTCCCACTCGGCCAGCGGCTCGGCGGCGGCGGGCTTCTCGTCACCGCGAGCGGCGCCGGAGCGAGCCATCAGACCGGCCGCGACACCGTCGGCGACGACCCTGGTCAGCAGACCGACGGCGCGAATGGCGTCGTCGTTGCCCGGGATCGGGTAGTCGACCTCGTCGGGGTCGCAGTTGGTGTCGAGGATCGCGACCACAGGGATGCCAAGCTTCTTGGCCTCGCTGATCGCGATGTGCTCCTTCTTGGTGTCGACGACCCACACGGCGCTGGGCACGCGGCCCATGTCACGGATACCGCCGAGCGTGCGCTCGAGCTTGTCCTTCTCGCGACGGCGCATGAGGAGCTCCTTCTTGGTGAGCCCCGAGCCCGCGACGTTGTCGAAGTCGAGCTCCTCGAGCTCCTTCAGCCGCTGAAGCCTCTTGTGCACGGTGGAGAAGTTGGTGAGCATGCCGCCCAGCCAGCGCTGGTTGACGTACGGCATCCCGACTCGGGCAGCCTGCTCGGAGATGGCCTCCTGAGCCTGCTTCTTGGTGCCGATGAACAGGATGGTGCCGCCGTGGGCGACGGTCTCCTTGACGAAGTCGTACGCGCGGTCGATGTAAGAGAGCGACTTCTGCAGGTCAATGATGTAGATGCCGTTGCGCTCGGTGAAGATGAATCGCTTCATCTTCGGGTTCCAGCGCCGGGTCTGGTGACCGAAGTGAACGCCGCTCTCAAGCAGCTGTCGCATGGTGACGACGGGGGCCATGTGCTGGTCCTCCAGGTCTTGGCGCCCTGCGTAAGGGCGCGGTTCTCGGTTGTGCCGCAGCAGCGCGTCGTCTGCCGCCCTGATGCCCCGAAACCCCGCCAGCCGGGCCCATGGCCCGGACCGATGGCGCGGTCCGCAGTGGGGCATGCGAAGTCGGCCTGTGGTCACAGGCCACCGAAAAGTCTACCTCCCGCACCAGCCCAGCCTGACCGTCAACGGTCAATCAGACATCCAGCTCTCTCCCCCCACACCCACCCCCATCGTGATCACTCAGTCATCCAGACACCAAACACCATCAACATCTGACATGCACCGCGCCAACATCGGCCGCTTCCTGCCACTCGACCAGCACAGGGCAGTGCACCCCCACAAACCACCAGGCCAAACCCGCACCTCAGCCGCGCACCAGAGCACGGCTCCGCACGTCGACCACCGTGTCAGCCAGGCCCTCCGCCCAACCCTTGCCGAGAGCCACAACACGGTCCAGCACGCCAACCACTTTCAGCTGCGGACCAGAGCACAATCCCGCACGTCAACCACCGCCTCAGCCAGGCTCTCCGCCCACCCTTGCCGGTTCCACATCAGCCGGCCGCATCGTGATCCTCGGTAGGCAGCCCCGGCGTCGGCCTCTTCGCGACCGGGAAAAGGTTCAGTTGCGCTTCGGCGATCCTGGCCCCGCTCGGCGCGGCCTTCTCATCGCGATTGGCGATGAGGTACGGCTCGACCAGCTTCTCGATCGACTCGTTGAGCTGAGCCAGCTCCTCCGGGTCGACCCTGATCCGCATTCGGTTGAACCGGGTGACATCCCGCCACTCATCAGGCTCAGCCTCAACGGCCGCCATAGCGCGATCCGCCTCTTCATGCGCTTCCCGGCGGAACGCCAGCATCAGAGCCATCTTGGCATCCCGTACGTCCGGCTGATCGCCCGGCTTGACTCCGACGCTGATCGGCTTGTTCACGCTCTTCCACAGCCGTTCCCTGCCATCACCACGCGGCGGCGCGTCCTCCACGAACCCGTACTTGGCCAGCATGCGCAGGTGATAGCTCGCGGCACTGGGTGTGATCCCCGCGATCTCCGCCACCTCGGTGGCAGTGGCACTGCCCTCGAGACCCAGCCGATTGAGGATCATCAGGCGCGCCGGGTGGGCCAGCGCCCGCATCGCCCTGGGATCACTGAGCCCCTCACTCATGCCGCCAAGATTACCCGTCCCAAGGTGTGAAGCATTGCCTTCAAAACTATGAAGGGATATCTTCACAGTTATGAAGCGTTCCCTTCACAACTCCACCATGCCCCCGCACCAGCCAGAACGCTCGTCAATCACCCCAAGCCACGCCGACCAATACGTCCAGCACCCCGTCCCCCACCCTCACAACACCAACGCCGAAGCCACTCCCACCACCCGCGATCAACCCACCGGCCCGGCACTCCCCGGAGCCTGGGCACCCCACAACCAACGACGACCCAGACCACATCCCCCGCAACCCATAACCAGCCAAAAGGCCCGACAACCAGGCCAACCGCGCTCAGCCCAGCACCACCAAACGCCAACCCCGTACATAAAGCCCAAACGCCCACAACCACCAACCCACCCGGCCCTTAGCGCCGCGCACCCCAGTAACAGCCACGAGGCCGGCGCACAAGCCCGACCCCAGTCAGCTCAGTCCACCCCTCCAGCCGGCCACATCCGAGGCTGAAGGCGCCATGACCAAGTCGCCACGCCATTGACCGAGGATCAAATGCCTGACCGCAACCTCACCAACGAAAACCGCGCCCCTCACCACAACCACACCACCAGTGCGCACCACATCCCCCAGCGCCACACCCCCGACCCCAAGCACGCGGCTCGTGATGGCACCTCCCACTCGAATCACCCCAATCACGATGACCGCAGCTCAGACGCGCCCATCCCCCTCAGAAAACAGCGCGACTACCGCCTCCTCTGGGCCGCCCGAACGATCTCCGTCACCGGCTCGGAGGTATCCAAGCTGGCCATCCCCCTGACCGCGGTAACCCTGCTGGCCGCCTCCCCCGCCCAGATGGGCCTGCTGACGGCCGCCGCCTCGGTGCCCGCCCTCGTGTTCGGCCTGCAGTCAGGCGCCATCGCGGACCGGCTCACCCGGCACCGCCCCCTCATGATCGCCTGCGAACTCGTCTCATGTGCAGCCGCCGCCACAGTCCCCCTGGCCTGGCTCCTCGGCCTCCTCAGCGTCGCATGGCTGATCACCGTGGCCCTGGTGATCGGCACAGCCGGCGTACTCTTCAGGGCGGCGAACTTCCCCTACCTGGCAGCAGTCGCCGCCCCTCCCCAGCGAACCGAGGCGATGGCCGGCTTGCACGCCTCCTACTCGGTGGCGTCCGTCAGCGGCCCCAGCCTGGCCGGTCTCCTGGTTCAGCTCTTCACGGCCCCGCTGGCCGTATTGGCGGAGGCATTGTCGTTCCTGGCCTCAGCCCTCTTGCTCCGCGCCATCCGCACCCCGGAGAAGAACGAGCCGGCAACCTCCCGAGGCATGTGGAACGACGTCATGGAGGGCCTGCGGACCAGCGTCACCCATCCCGTACTCCGCGCTCTCCTGGGCGCAGGCGTCACGATCAACTTCTTCGCCATGGCGTACACGGCCATCTACATGCTCTACATGGTGAACACGCTCAACATCCCCAAGCCCCTGATAGGCGCCCTCATCGCCTTGAGCGGCATCGGCGGCATGCTGGGCGCCTGGGTCACGGCCCGCCTGTCCAAGCGCTATGGCGAGAACCGCATCCTGCTCGTCTCGGTGCTCTTCTTCCCCATCGAAATCCTCGCGGTAGGCCTGCTGACCGGCCCCCTTTGGTGGAAACTCTCGCTGCTCGCCCTAACCGGAACGATCACAGGCGGCATCGTCGTAGCCTTCGCCACCTGCATGGGCGCCATCACCCTGCGCGCAACCTCCCCAGAGCTCCGCGGCCGGGTGAACGCCACCATGACCTTCGCAGTGCAAGGCGTCCTGGCCCTCGGCGGCATAACCGGCGGCATCCTCGCCGAATTCATCGGTCTACGCCCGGTCATCCTCATTTGCGCAGCAGGCATAGCCCTGAGCGCCATCTGGATCTGGACATCTCCGCTACGCCCTCACCGCCGCCCAGGCCCCACTCACCTGGCGAAACCCGGCAGCGAGCCGCCCTCATCCCAAATCATGAACTCCTTGATCGCTTGCAAACGCTACGCTCCTCGCTGACCCGCCACCCCTCAGACGAAGCCCAACCCGAGCTCCGAAACCAACAGATGGCGGGCGAAAGTGCGGTCGGGTCAGAGGCGTTTGATCACTTCAACCCCCCGAAGAAGACCCGCAGATCCTTCGCCAGCATCTCCGGTGCCTCCATGGCCGGAAAGTGTCCGCCCCGCTCATGCTCCGTCCAGTGGGCCTCGGCGGGCGGGTTGATGAGCTTGCGGACGGTGGGATCAGCGCTGAACACCGCGAAACCCTGCGGCACGGCCGGAGGCGCACCCCACTCGGAAGAGTGGGCCTGTTCGTACAGGAATCGAGCGGCGGAGATGCCAGAGCCGGTGAACCAGTAGAGGCTGGCGATCGTGAGAAGCTGATCCCGGTCATAGGGCAGGTCGGTCGACCGCTCGAAGCTCTCTGCGATCCAACCCAGCTGCCCGGCGGGCGAGTCGTTGAGCAGGTAGCCGATGTTCTGGGGGCGGGTGTTCTGGATCGCCAGATAACCGGAGCCGTCGGCGCGGAACTCGGCCATCCGCTCCAGGGCAGACTGGTCGACCGGGTCCGCCGGGTCGAGCCTGTCGGCCATACCGGGCAGGAACGTGGCCGTGGCCGCCGCCGTGTACGGATCGGTCACCGCATGAACGCCCACGACATGCTCGCCATCAAGGCCGGCCACCGCGCCGGAGACGCCGGCACCGATGTCGCCACCGTGGACACCGTATCGGTCGTAGCCGAGCCGCCGCATCAGCTCTATCCAGGCCCGAGCGGTACGAGCCATCGCCCAGCCCGTCTCGCCCACCGGCGTGGAGAAGACGAAGCCGGGCAGTGACGGTACCACCACGTGAAAGTCCTGCCGCAGGTGCTCGATCAGCATGGTGAACTCGGCGAACGCGCTGGGGTAGCCGTGAGTGAGCACCAGCGGCAGAGCGTCGGGGTTGCCGGATCGGACGTGCAGAAAGTGGATCCGCTGCCCATCGATCTCGGTGGTGAACTGTGGGTACTCGTTGAGCCGCGCCTCGGCAGCGCGCCAGTCGTAACTCTCGGCCCAGTACGCAACCAGCTCCTTCAGAAACTCCAGCGGCACCCCGCGACTCCACCCGATGCCGGGCAGTTCGTCCGGCCAGCGAGTCCGGGCCAACCGGACTTTCAGGTCATCGACGTCGGGCTGAGGGACAGCGATGGTGAACGGCCGAATCTCCATCTGACGCTCCTTGTCGGCTTGAAGTGTTGGCCACGCTAGGAGCCAATGCGGCACATTTCCTTCCGCAATCGCCCGACGATTCAGCACCTGCGATCCACCCAGCAACCGTCGCCCCGGTAAAACCCCGCCGGTTCCCCACACACGCGCCCCGACCAAGACCGTCCGCGCATGTCCCCTCCCACTGACCTGCACAAGGCCAGAACCGGCAGCCCCATCATCGCAGCGCTTCATCCCACCCCGATCCACCATCGGGCCAGTTATCCACAGCTCACAAACGCCTCGCCCGCTCCATCCCCAGAACCCCATTCGCCTCCCAACCACCCCGACACGCTCAACCAAACTCGCGCCATGACCTCTCTCCCTCCCACCCCGGCAACCCACCCACCAGCGTCAACAACCACCCTCACAACCGAAGGAAGGCCCACCCACTCCACAGAGCCCGACACCCACCACCCCATCGGCGCCCCCACCCTGGACTGCCTCCACCAAACACTCCACCCCAACAGAACGCCTTACCCACCCAAGGCAACGCAGGGCACCCCACCACCGCCCACCCACCGGTTCCCCAAACCGGCCCAAGACGCCACATCATCTCCACCCCACCACCCCCTCAACCCACCCCGAGAAGACCAACCACTTCACACTCACCAAGCCCCCACGCCCAGCCAAGAACCCACACCACCCCGTACTGGCCAGGCCCCCACACCCAGGCAAAAGGCCACACCACCCCGGCCTCGCCAAACCCCCACACCACCCGGTACTGGCCAGGCCCCCACACCCGGGCAAAGAGCCATGTCGCCCCACCCTCGCCATGCCCTCACGGCTGCCCAATGTGTCCTGACAACACTGCTCTTCGCTGCCGCCGCGATCGTTCTTCTCCCCGCTCCCTCAGCAAGAGCATCTCCACCCACATGGCGCTGGCCACTAGACGGACATCCCCGCGTGCTGCGCCGCTTCACCCCACCGCCCGAGCCCTGGCTTGCCGGACACCGCGGCATCGACCTGGCCGCTCCCCCATCCACCCCAGTCCTCGCAGCCGGCCCCGGCACAATCCGCTTCGCCGGCCCCGTAGCCGGAAAAGGCGTGGTCACCGTCGAGCACGAGGGCGGCCTCCGTACGACGTACCTCCCTGTCAAAGCGTCCGTACGGCGAGGCGAGCCCGTCGCCCCGGGATCCAGGCTCGGCGTCGTAGAAGCCTCATCAGGCCACTGCCGGGAATCTTGCCTGCACTGGGGCCTCCGACGCGGCACCCATTACCTCGATCCCCTCCTGCTCCTGGGCCAGGCGACTATCCGCCTCCTCCCCTTCTGGCACGAAGACGAGAACCCGCTCCCGCATGAGCACTCTCTACGGGATGTCGACGAGCACGAGCACCTCCTCCAACCACCAGTCGGAGAGACCACCGGCCCGCTCACCACACAGCCACGAAGATCCCCAGCCGACCTCGGCCCTGCACCACCAGCAACGCCAAGGGCCCTGACCGCCACCCCACCCACCCTCACCTTGATCAAGCACGAGACCCACAGCCTGCCCCGGGACACCCCATTGCCAAGCCGTCACGACAGCACACCAGGCCAACGCCACCCCCTGGCAGCCGCCGACTCCTTCACTCCCACCACCTCACGCCGGAGACACCACCCCGCTCGCTCCACCCCGGCGCTCGACTTCCTGACCCGCTCGGCCTCGACCGCCACCACGACATCGGCCATCGGCCTCGGCACCCTGCTAGGGATAGGTCTCCTGATCACAGCCCTGCGCAGCCACAGACGTACTCGAACAGACCGCCGTCCCCGACGAAGGGGCCAGCACCGCGCCAGCACAGGAGAAGAGCAAGGGCCCGCGAACACCGGCGCCCGACACCGTGGTGAGAAGCACCCAGCGCCCAGCCGCCCCACAACCACCAACGCGAAGTCCGGCCGCCACCGCAAATCCGCGACCGACAGAAACTAGAAGATCATCCGACGACGCATTCAGCCAACCATCGACCTACCCGCGTACTTGATCATCGCTATCCCTCATCAGGCCCTCGGATGCGCCTGTCGGTAAGCCGCCCGCAGCCGCTCGATCGAGACATGCGTATAGATCTGCGTGGTGTTCAGAGACGCATGTCCAAGCAGCTCCTGAACACTCCGTAGGTCCGCACCACCCTCAAGCAAGTGAGTCGCCGCACTGTGCCGCAACCCATGCGGCCCCATGTCCGGAGCCCCGTCCACCTGAGCCAGCCGCGCATGCACGACCCGCCGAACGGTCCCCGCATCGATGCGGCCACCCCGTACCCCAAGGAAGAGCGCAGCCCCTGACCGCGCCCGAACCCACAACGGCCGCCCGTGAATGCACCACTTGTCCACCGCCCGAAGAGCAGGCAGCCCAAAAGGCACAGACCGTTCCTTGCGCCCTTTGCCCAGGACCCGGATGACATGCCGATCCCGATCCACATCATCGACGTCGAGCCCGCACAACTCGCTCACCCGCACACCGGTGGCGTACAGCAACTCAAGAAGGGCTTGATCTCGAAGTTCCTTCGGCTCCCCAGCCGAGGGCACCTCCAGGACGGCCTGCGCCTGCTCCTGAGCGAGAACAGCAGGCAACGGCCGAGCCGCCTTCGCGCTGCCCAGCAACAGCCCCGGATCGGCCGCAAGCCAGCCGCGGCGGTAGCAGTAGGCGGTAAAGGTACGAACGCAAGCGGTCCGCCGCGCCAGCGTGGCCCGAGCCTTGCCGGCCCGATACTGCCCAGCCAGCCACTCACGAAGCACCCCGATATCAAGTCCTTCCAGCCGCCCATCCACATGATCAAGCAAGGAGTTGACGTCAGTCAGATAGGCCCGCACCGTGTGCTGCGAAAGATCCCGCTCAATCCGCAGATGCCGCCCGAACTCCCCCACCACTTCTTCACGACCGACACCCCCACTCATCCCAGAACTCACACTCCGACCCCTCCCACTAACTGCCATGCCACGACAGGCAGAAAAACTTCATCGCCCCACTCAAGCTCAACCCCATCCCAGGAACAACTCATAACCACCGGAGTCAGAACAACACCGCACCTCTCAACCACGAACCAACCCCGCCCGTGGTCAACCAGCGCCTTGTTTGCCCCGTTTCAGGTCATTTCGCGCCAGGTTCGCCAGCCCCTGGAGGCGCCCAGGACCCCGTTGCGCGCCAGGCCAGGCCCTCGACCCGGGCCCGCAGATGTCCAGCCGCCCGCCCGGGTTAACGGCACTTCGGAGACCCGTTCGAAGTCGGCCAGGTTGCGGGTTCTCGTAGGTGCTGTGGTGAACGACCTCGGTTCCCTCCACCCTGGCATGGACCACCTCCACTCAACCCGGGGCACACCACGACTCCACCAGACTCGGGGCACACCAGTTCGAGAACACGTCCATCGTGGCATGACAATCCAGAAACGCGACTCCATCGAACCCAGGGCACTCCAGGGTCTCCATCAAAGTCGGGGCGGTTCACGTTGCCTTCCCGCGTTGAGCCGACCCAGCACCATGGAGTGGAGTCACACCACCTGGCCGCGCATCTTCGCCCTGGACCCTTTCGGCCATGACAGCAGCAGGCGCAGTGCCACCTCAACTTGATCGTGGTCTGCGCCATAGGACCGAGCGAACTCGGACGACCGCTCACGAGCGTGGAGTTGGAAGTTCAAGAGCGAGGAGCTGGGAAATGGTGACGGCCATCGCTTGTTCCTTCGAGGGCCTAAGTCGAGACCGAAGGAGAGCAAAGCGATGGCCGCAGACATCAGTCTGCTCCGCGAGCGGTGGTTCGCGAAGGGGATCCGCAACCGGTGACCCCGACTTTGTCGCAGCCCGTGATCAATGCTCTGACCAGCACAGACAAAGCCGTTCACATCCCTGATTTCACTGACATCTTCGTCGTTCCGCTGACATTCACCAGTTGAGGCGGCCGACATTTGAACGGGGAGAAAACCCTCCCTCAGCCCCGCTGGGTCCACCGACTCCTGGACGCCGGGCGCCCCTCCGGCGGACCAGCGGACGCGCGGTCTGAGGATGATGTGGTTGAGGCGGGGAGGGCACACAGCGGTGGGTGTCGCCGAAGGCTGAGAGCGCTTCAGAAACGACGGGCTCTGGAGCGCCCATGCGCTCCTCAAAAACAAAACGCTGGGCGGGGCGGGCGCGAATGTTTGGCGGCGACCCGGGGCGCGGGGTTACGTCCCCCGGGAAGCCGGCATGCAGGAGTATGTTCGCCTGCCTCCACGTCTCAGCGACGGTGACTTATGGCATCGCCCGAACGGACACCCTCGCCTCGCACCAAACGGTCCTGGCAGGTCAGACAACTGTCCCCACCTACCCACTCACCGCCCAGCCCACCGCATAGACAAACTCGGCGGTCTTGTCCGGGCCGGAGTTGTCCGTCAGATGGCGACACACCGTCCAGCCCGCCGCCGTCCAGCCCGCCGCCGTCCAGCCCGCCGTCCAGCCCGCCGCCAACCGCCGACCGCCGACCGCCGACCGCCGACCGCCGACCGCCGACCGCCGACCGCCGACCGCCGACCAGAGCATGGCGGGCCGTTACCCACGTGACAAGTCGTTGCCCAGTTCCCAAGGCTCTGTCGTGTCGGACGCCATCCCCGTACATCACGGCCGGCTGTCGGCGCATGGCTGGGCGGCTGGGCGGCTTGGCGGGCCATTCCCTGCCCGAGCTGGCGGGCCATTCCCTGCCCGAGGGCCCTGTACCGATCGGGCAGCAGTTTCTCGGGCCATAGCGGTCGTCGCATTGGCTCGGTCCGGGTGCCTTCAGAGGTGGATTGTTTGTGCCTCAGCGCCAACCGTGCTGCTCGGGTTCGAGGGGGAAGTCGTCGTCTGGGAACGGGGGATCGTCGGATGCGTCGGGCTCGGGGGTAGCTGGGGGTTCTAGGGCCGCGGAATCGGGGGCTTTGGGGTAGGAGGCGAACTGTTTGCGAAGGCGCCAGCCGTTTGTGGTTCGTTCTATGTAGCCTGCGGCCGCTAGGCCGCCCAAGGCGCTCAAGGTGGCGTCCAGGCTTAGCCCTGCGGCGACCGCTATGGACGCAGGACCTGCGCCACCACGGGTGGGGATCGCGTCGAGGACTTTTCGGGTGGGTTCGTTGAGTTTGTCTCTGGGGACTGCAGGAGCTCGGGACGGAGGGGCCAGGTCGTCGCCTATTACGCCGACCAGGTCGATCATCTCCTCCGGAGAGGTTACGCATACGGCTTTGCGGTCGCGGAGAAGCTTGTGACAGCCGGCCGACATGGTCGAGATGACCGGGCCCGGGACTGCCGCCAGGTGTCTGTTGAGCGATACGGCGTGGGCGGCTGTGTTGAGAGCTCCGCTGCGTAGGGCTGCCTCGACCACTACCGTCCCCCTTGACAGGGCGGCTATCAGGCGGTTTCTGATGAGGAAGCGGGCTCGAGTGGGGTGGACGCCGGGCGGGCATTCGCTGATCACGACGCCCCGATCTCTAACGGCGGAGAACAGGACTTCGTGGCTCGCCGGGTAGCAGATGTCCACACCGCAGGCCAGGACTACCACCGTTGGTGCATCGGCGGCCAGGGCTCCTCGGTGCGCCGCACCGTCCACACCGTGGGCGCCGCCTGACACGACGGTCCAGCCCGACTCGCCGAGACCGGCGCCAAACTCGGCTGCGATGTGGGTGCCGTACGACGTGGCGGCTCGTGCCCCCACGACCGCCACTGACTTGAGGCAGGAGAAGCGCAAGTCGGCCGTGCCATGGAGCCACAGACCGAGGGGGCGGCCGGGGCCTAGCTGGTCCAGTTGGGTGGGCCATTCCGGGCTTCCCGGGGTGACCAATCGGGCTCCGGACTTTTCTCCGTTTTCCAGGTCTGCTGCTGGGTTGGCCGCTGCCAGGCGGGCGTGCCAGGCGTTGAGACGGGCGGTGAGGTCGGGGGGACGATCTTGGTGAGCTTCCTGAGCCCGCTTGACTTCCTGGGCTACGAACTCTGGTGGCAGAGTGCGGGCGCGGATCGCCTCCACTACCGATGAGGCCCCGTACCGCATCACTAGACGGCCCATGATGGGGTCGCCGACGTCCGCCGCCCTCATGAGCGCGGCTCTGGCCTCAGTTTCGCTCCTGGCCGAGATTGAGTCCGAGGTCGATGTAGTGGCCGAGGTCGATGTAGTGGCCGAGGCAGCGACCGTAGCCGAGGGGGCGACCGTAGCCGAGGGGGCGACCGTAGCCGAGGGGGCGACCGTAGCCGAAGGGGCGATGGCGGGCGAGGTGGCGACCGCAGCCGAGGTAGTGGTCGTGGACGAGGTGGTGATCGTGGCAGTGGTGGCCACAGCTTCTCCCGGGATTGAGCTGGGCATGAGGGCTCCTGAAGGGATGGGGGTGGCCGGTGGCGAGAGCTGAACGGGATGAGGACCTGGTCGTAGTGCGGGAGCAGGTCATGGTGCCGGAGCACGTCGCGGTGCCGGAGCACGTCGTAGTGCCCAAAGCACGTCGCGGCGCTGCGTGGGGCGCGGTGTGGGGTGGGGTGTGGGGTGGGGGGTCGGGTTTGGGGTGGGGGGTCGGGTTTGGGGTGGGGTTAGGACTTCACTCCTAGCCAGAAGCTGAGGGCGGCATTTGTTTCGTCCTCCTCCGGGGTGTCCTTGTCGGCCAGGTCGGCGAGGGTCCATGCGACTCGTACGACGCGGTCCAGGCCGCGGGCGGTGAGGGTGCCGGAGTCGAGGCAGGACGTCATGGGCTTCATGGCCTCGTTGGACGGGCGGTAGTCGGAGTGGAGCAGGGAGGAGGGGATTTCGGCATTCGTGCGCCAGGGCGTGCCGGTCAGGCGTTTGGCGGCGCGTTCGCGGGCCAGGAGGACGCGTTCGGCCACTGTCTTGCTCGTTTCTACGAACTGGCGGTCGGCCAGGAGTTCGCGTCTGGACGAGCGGACCACGGTGACCTTCATGTCTATGCGGTCCAGGAGCGGGCCGGAGAGCCTGCCCAGGTAGCGGCGCTTGATCGTTGGGGTGCACTTGCAGGTATCCCCTTGGTCCTCGGCCTGGGCGCACGGGCAGGGGTTGGCCGCCAGGACGAGCATGAACCTGGCCGGGAACGTGACCGAGCCCGCGGACCTCGACACCGTCACGCGGCCGGACTCCAGAGGCTGCCGGAGGGCGTCGAGCACGTGGCGGGGGAACTCGGGGGCCTCGTCCAGGAAGAGGACGCCTCTGTGGGCGAGGGAGACGGCTCCTGGGCGTACGATCGCGCTGCCTCCGCCGATGATCGCGGCGGACGTCGCCGTGTGGTGGGGGCTGACGAACGGGGGTCTGCTCATCATGGGAGCATTCGGCGGCAGGGCGCCCGCGACGGAGTGGATGGCCGTGACCTCCAGAGCGTGGTCGAGCTCCAGGTCCGGCAGGAGGGTGGGGAGGCGTTCGGCCAGCATGGTCTTGCCGGTGCCCGGCGGGCCGAGCATCCAGAGGTTGTGGCCGCCTGCCGCGCACACCTCCAGAGCCCGTCGGGCGACCGGCTGGCCCACGACGTCCGCAAGATCTACCGCCGGGCCGTCGGTGGACTTGGGCAACTCTGCGCACTCCTCGACCCGGGGCTCGGGCTCATCGTCTCCCCCGCGCAGCCACTCCACGAGCTGGCGGAGGTGTGAAACCGGGATCACTTTGACGTTGGGCACCAGGGCGGCCTCGGCTGAGTTCGCGGCGGGGACGACGACGGTGACGTCACCGTGTTTGGCCGCGCCGAGGATGGAGGGCAGCACGCCGCGTACAGGTCTGATGCGGCCGTCGAGGCCGAGCTCACCCAGGAAGAACGGCTCCGCGATGCGCTCGGCCGGGATCATGCCCGCGGCGCCCAGAATGGCCACGGCAATGGCGAGATCGAACTGGGAACCGCGTTTGGGGAGGCTGGCCGGGAAGAGGCTGACGATGATGCGGGCGTCGGGCCAGGGATAGGCGCTGTTGACCATCGCGGACCTGACCCGATCTCGGGCCTCGCTGAGCGCCGTGTCGGGGAGGCCGATGAGGTGGATGCCGGCCAGGCCGTTGCCCACGTCGGCCTCGACCTCGACGGTGCGGCCGGCGACTCCGATCACGGCCACGCTGCGCGTACGGGCCACGGCCATCTAGATCGCCCCCCGTACGTGACTCAGGGCGAAGTCACCGGCGAAACGCTCAAGGGCGACCACGTCCACCCGTACGGTGCGGAACGTGCGCGGCTGCGCGGCCAGCCACTTGGCCGCGAGCATCCTCAGCCTGGCCAGCTTGACCGGGCTCACGGACTCCAGGGCTGTGCCGTGAGATCTGCCCGATCGGGTTTTGACCTCGACGACGACCAGGGTGGAGCCCTCTTCGGCGATGATGTCGATCTCGCCCTGGCGGCAGCGCCAGTTGCGGGCGATTATCTGCATCCCCTCGGCCTCCAGGTAGGTCACCGCTACCTGTTCGCCTTGTTTGCCGAGGTCTTGGTCGTGTTTCGCGGCCATGTGCCACCTCCGTCGTCGGTCTGGTGCTGGTCCGGGCACCGACTTTCGTGGATGAGGGGTGGTGGGGGTGGGGCCGAATGGGGTTCTGGGGATGGTGGGGGTGGGTCAGGGCTCGGTTGTGGATAGCGCGGTTGCGGACGGGCGGCGTTGCGGACGGGCGGCGTTGCGGACGGGCGGCGTTGCGGACGGGCGGGGTTCTGGGTCCAGGGATGGGTGAGGGGCTGAGGCTCGGCGGTGCTGGTCGGCGAGTGGCTCGGTCGCACGGGCCTCACGCGGTGGGGGCACGGGTCCGTGGACGAGGCTCGGGTCATGCAGGGGCCGACGGTCTGAGGGCCAGCGGTCTGAGGGCCAACGGTCTGAGGGCCAGCGGTCTGAGGGCCAACGGTCTGAGGGCCAGCGGTCTGAGGGCCAACGGTCTGAGGGCCAGCGGGCTGGCCCGCGGCTGGGGCCGTGGGTCCGGTTCGCGGGTGAGGCTTGCAGTGCCGATGGCTGTGGTGTCTGGCGTTTCGGCCAGCTGGTCGCATGTGGGCATGGGTGGTGTGGCTGTGGGCACGGTGGCACGGCTCGACGCGGTGCCGTGGGGCGGTGTGGTGCCGTGGGGCAGCGTGGTGCCGTGGGCGAAGCGGTGCCTTGGGTGGTGTGGGCAGGCCTGTGGGCATGCGTGGGTTGCCGCGGCTGTGCGTTATCGCGGCTTGTGGCGGTGGATTGCGTCGCTCCTCGAGCGACGATGGGCCTTAGCACTGGCACGCAACGGCCGCTGCAAGGTGGCAGCTTGGGGACCTGAGGGATGACGCTCGTGGGAGTGGTCCGCGGCGTCAGTCGACCTGACCGGCGCACCAGGGTTAGCGGCTGGCTCACAGGGGTCGGTGCGGGTGGCGGTTTGGGGGCTGTACACCGCGGTGAGCCATCCGGGTGCCACAGCGCCTGCATAGGGCGCTCTGGGGCGCCATAGGGCACGGTGGGCTCATGAGCGTGGGTACGCGGCGCTGGCCGCCCCGCACGGCGTACGGTGACGGCTTGCCGGGGCATGCACAGTAACGGCTGACCGTTCCAGTCCTCAGTAGTGGCCGACCGTTGCAACCCTCAGCAGCGGCTGACCGTTGCAGTCCCACGGCGGTGGTTCGCCGTTGCAGTCCCACGGTGACGACTCGCGGCTACAGTCCACGGCGACGGTTCCTCGGTGGGAAGCACGTGTGTGGCCCGCGAGGGGGTGTCTGTGGCGCCTGGTGGTGAGGTTGTGGGGCGCGTGCTGGCTGAGCCCGTCCAGAGGCATGCCGCCGGCGGCCGGTCAGGCTGCGAGAGGGTACGGCCCCCGCCTCGTCACCCCGAGAACCCCTCCTTGGGCATCTCGAGGTCCGCCTTGGCCAGTTCTTCCACGTTCACATCTTTAAACGTGACCACCCGAACGTTCTTCACGAACCGCGCCGGCCGGTACATGTCCCACACCCAGGCGTCCTGCATCTTCACGTCGAAGAAGACGTCGCCGTTCTCCGCGGTACGGACGTCGAGGTCGACCGAGTTGGTCAGATAGAACCGACGCTCAGTCTCGACCACGTACGTGAACAAACCGACGACATCCCGGTATTCGCGGTAAAGCTGCAGCTCCATCTCGGTTTCGTACTTTTCGAGATCTTCTGCGCTCATCGCGGTCCTCCTGTCGTACCGGTCCCCCGGTTCGCCTGGTCAGGCAACCCCGGCCCCCATTTCATTTTCACCCATCCCCCTCGCCACCGTGACGAAGGAGTATCGGTGATCAGGACACGGCCCGTGCGTTTCCAGCGCCAGCCGGTGTCCTGGTGTGACATACCCCTTGTGCACGGCGAAACCGTACTGCGGGTAGCGCCCGTCGAGCGCGACCATGAGGCGGTCTCGAGTCACCTTGGCCACGATCGACGCCGCCGCCACGCATGCGGCCACCTGGTCCCCCTTCCACACGGCCAGCGACGGCGCCGGGAGGCCCGGCACCGGGAAGCCGTCCGTCAGGATGTACTCCGGGTCACAAGGCAACTGTGCGACAGCCCGCCGCATTCCTGAAACGTTGCATTTGTGAAGACCTTTAGCGTCGATCTCCCCCGGCGGGATGATCACCAATCCGATGTGGGAGACGCGGACGATCTGGTCGTACAGACGTTCGCGCACCGCCGGGGACAGCAGCTTCGAGTCGCCGAGGCCGTCGATCTGCCTGCGCAGGATCACGGCCGCGACGACGAGGGGGCCCCCCCCCGCGCGTCGGTTTATTAAAACTATTTAAATCACATAACAAATCTCAAAAAAAGTTTT
>NZ_JBSFTC010000050.1:0-52094 GCF_053590415.1 Nonomuraea sp. NPDC003201 | reverse complement strand
GGGGGCGGCTCGGGCGGCGGCTCGGGCGTGGGCGGCGGCGGCTCGGGCGTGCGCAGCGACCGGATCGACCAGGCGCTCACGACGAACGACACGGCGTCGACGATCAACGCGCCGACCGCTGACAGGACCCCGATGAGCGGACCGGCCAGGGACGGGCCGACCAGCACGCTCAATCAGCGGGTCGACTCCAGGCGGCTGTTGGCGCTCATGAGCCGCTCGGCGGGGACGAGAGCCTTCAGATGCGCCTGCGCCGCCCCGGACGAGGCAATCTGGCCGGCGGCGTTGCCCAGCGCGGCGACACAGAGGTGAGCGAATGTCAGCAGCCCGAAGAACGCCGCGATCGGAATGCTGAACAGCAAAATACATCTGGCGATATCTGACCAGATCATGACCGGGCGTTTGGCCCGGAATTCGATATACCGCCCCGCGGGAAATGCGACGACGACAATTGTGACCGCCTGAATCACCGATAACAAGGCGACCTGGAAAGCCGAGGCGTCCAGCACGGTGATGGCACCACGGGCAAGGCGACCATGCTCACCGCCGAGCCCAGCCGGCTCACGGTCGTGCCCGCCCACAGACGCCGGAAGTCCCTTTCACCGGCGAGATCCCCACCTGCCCGAGTCATGTCACGGCGCAAGCTGCCTCCTTCAGAGATCATCATCACCGACGGATCGGCATGCCGCCAACGGTGACAGCACGCCGATCCATGGCGATCAGACGCAGTAGGGGCAGGGCTTGCAGCGCGCGGATCCGTCGACGATCAGCCACGGTCGAGGCGGAGCTTGCAGCACGCCGATCCGTCGACGATCAACCACGGCCAGGACGAGGCTTGAAGCACGCCGACCCATCGGCGATCAACGCGGTCGGGGCGGGGCTTGCGGCGTGCGGCGAGGACGACGGCGGCGCCGCCCGCGAGGACCACCGTCAGCGCCGCCCACAACCATCCCCGAGCTTCGCCCCGTTGGTCGCCCTCGGGCAGGTGGGCAACGGCTGGCATCTGCACACCTCGCTGTACCGCGCCGGGACGAACCTGCTGTCCGGCGGCAACGGGCCCGCGGGCATGACCGCCGAGGGCGGCGCCTACCTGGCCGGCCTGCTGCGCGACCTGCCCGCCGTCGTGGCCGTCACCGCGCCCAGCCTGTCCTCGCTGCAACGGCTGCGGCCCGGTTACTGGTCCGGCGCGTACACGTTCTGGGGCGTGGAGAACCGGGAGGCGGCGCTGCGGCTCGTACCGGCCACTCCCCTGCTCGGCGCCGCGCACGCCAACGTCGAGCTCAAGCCGTCGGACGCCTCGGCCAACCCCTACCTCGCGCTCGCCACCGTGATCGCCGCGGGCCTCGCCGGCATCGAGGACGGTCTCACGCCCCCCGAACCGGTGCAGGAGGACCCCGGCACCTGGACCGACGAGCGGCGGCCCGAACGCGGCATCCGCCGGCTGCCCACCACCGTCGACGAGCAGCTCGGCGCGCTGCTGACCAACGAGCGCGTCCGGTCCGCGCTGGGCGAGGAACTGGCCGACGCCTTCCGGGCGGTACGCGTCTCCGACGCCGCCTGGGCAGCCGACCGCGACGCGGCTGCCGTGGTCCGCTCCCACCGCTGGCTGTACTAAGCCGCCGCATGGCCGAACGCTTGGGGCTGAGCAGGGGGCGACAGGTCCGTGTGCCGTCGGCGTTAAATGATCACGTCGTCGGAGAGGACCGCGATGAGATCCACTTCCCGTGCGGCGCCGAACCGGCGGGAGATGAGCAGGCTCGCACGACCGGCCCGGATCCCCTGCTCATCACCAGGAGCGCGGCCCGACCCCGAAGCCGAAACACGAACCCGAATCCCCCGCTCATCACCGTGACCAGCCCGACGACGAAGCCGGATCCCTGCTCGTTACCGTGAGGGAGCCGCCCCCGAAGCCGACACACGAACCCGGATTGGGCCGATCCCGAAGCCGACGCACAAACCCGATTCCCCCGCTCATCATCGCGAGCGGCCCGAACGCGGAGCCAGACCCCCTGCCCATCACCGTGAGGAGGCCGACCTCGAAGCCGAGACACGAACCCGGATCCCCCTGCTCGCGGTCGTTTCACTCGTCGCCCAGCGACAGCCCGTCCAGTGACAGTTCGTCCAGCGGGAGGGACCGCAGGAAGTCTTCGGCGTCGAAGAGCTCCCCGGCGGTGACGACCCCGATGGCCCGGCCGCGGCCGGTCAGGATCCGCTCGGTGGCCTCCACCACGATCGGTGCGGTGACGGCGTAGATGTCACGGCCGCACGCCGCCACCCGCCGCCGCTCGTCCCCCCGGCGGACGACGACCTCGACCAGGAAGACCTGGGCCGATCGCCCGTCGGCGTCGGCCGCCTGCGGTCCCTTGGTCTCCGGGTCGCCGAGGTCCTTCAGCGGGGCGACGTTCAGGAAGGCGTCGATCCGCGGGGTGTCCAGGTGGCGGGAGACGGTGACCACGTCGGCGTTGGAGAACTGTCCCACGACGTCCTGCTTCCCGAACGGTTCGGCGAACGTCCAGGTCCCCTTCGGCGGCGGCTCGTCGCCCGCGACCACCTTCAGATGGTGGTCCGAGAAGACCACCCGCCGCCCGGCCCGGCGCTGCCCGGCCAGCACGGTGCCCCGCGTCGGGTGCCAGCTGTCCAGGGCCACCGCGATCGAGATCTCGTCGGCCGCCGGCCAGTCACCCATCGCGACGGTCGCGAGCAGGTCGCCGAGCGCACCGTAGAACGCCATCACCGGCGCCACCACGATGCCCGCCTCCTTCACCCGCGGGTCGTCCCGGTAGGTGTCGAAAGTGTTCATCGCGACCAGGGTCTCGCCGGTGACGTCCAGGTAGTGGATCCCGGCGCGCAACGCGGCCTCGATCAGCGGCGGCGCGGTGTCGCCGAACGGCCCGGCACAGTTGATCACCGCTGCCGTGCCGGCGATCGCGCGGTCGAGCGAGGCCGGGTCGTCGACCGAGGCGATCCGCCACTCCACGCCGGGGTGGGCGGCAGCCGCCGCCTCCAGCTTCACCGCGTCCCGCCCGGACAATACCGGCGTCCAACCGCGCTCCAGCAGCTCCGCCGTCACGAACCGGGCAGTGTGCCCGTAGGCGCCGAACACCGCCACCACCGGCTTCGCGCTCCCGCGACCGGACCGGCCGTCGATCTCTGTCATCAGGTCTCCTTCAGCTGTTCAGGCTCCCTCCGATCTTGCTGAACGGTGCCGCCGGGAGCCACCGTCGCGTACGTCAACGTGCGCTAGATTCGCGACATGCGCGCCCATCGCGTCGTCATGGCCGTCACCGACGACATGCCGATCTTCGAAGCAGCCGTCCCGTGTCAGGTCTTCGGCGTCGACCGGCCGCACCTGGCCGACCCGTGGTACCAGTTCTCGGCGGTCCCGGTCGGTGACGCGCCGGTGCGGCTGAGCCCGGGATTCACCCTCGCCCCGGTGAGCGGCGGGTGGGATCTGGACTCGACGGACACCCTCGTCATCCCGGCCTGCACGAATGTGCACGACGACCCTCCGGCGGAGTTGGTGGACGTCGTCCGGGAGGCGTACCGGCGCGGAATCCGGATCCTGTCCATCTGTTCCGGCGCCTTCGTCCTGGCCGCCGCCGGGGTGCTCGACGGGCGCCGGGCCACCACGCACTGGCTGCACGCGGAGGAGCTGAGCCGCCGCTATCCCGCCGTCCGGGTCGACCCGTCCGTGCTCTACGTGGAGGACACCAACGTGATCACCTCCGCGGGGACGGTGGCCGGGATCGACGCCTGCATGCACGTCGTACGGGTCGACCACGGCGCCGCCGTGGCCGCCGAACTGGCCCGCCGCCTGGTCACCCCGCCCCACCGGGACGGCGGGCAGGCCCAGTACCACCGCCCCGCCTCGCCGGTGGTCCGCGACGACTGGCTGGCCACCCTGCTGGACTGGGCCACCGAGCAACTGCATCTGCCCCTGTCCATCGCCGACCTGGCCGCCCAGGCCAATGTCAGCGTGCGCACCGTCGAACGCCGGTTCGCCGAGGCGCTCGGGATGTCGCCGCTGCGCTGGCTGCTGCAGCAGCGAGTACGCCGGGCCCAGCAGTTCCTGGAAACCAGCGACCGGCCGATCGGATGGATCGCCGACAGCTGCGGCTTCGGCGGACCAGCCAGCCTACGAGCACACTTCGCCCGAATCGTCGGGGTATCCCCCACCACCTACCGCCGAACATTCCACGAACGAGCGGGCACAACCCGCATCGCCAGCTGACCGCCCCAACAGCACGACCCCTCGCGCCACCAATCGACCGGACCCGACACCACGACCCCGATCGCCATCCAACCGGACCCGACAGCACCACCCCCACCGCCACCCAACCAATCCCACAGCACCACCCGACCACCCTCACCCGTACCACTCGACCGGCCCACCGCCGCGACCCGCATCACCAGCCGACCAACCCAGCGGCACGACCTGCACCGCCACCCGACCGGGCCCAACACCACGACCGGCACCACCACCCAACCGGGCCCGACAGCACCACCCCACCACCACCCGACCAACCCCGCTTGCGCGACCCCCACCACCACCCAACCGACTCACCGGCGCGGCCCGGATCGCCAGTTGACCGGTCCGGCAGCGGGGGCGTGCCTCGCCGTTGCGTCACCCTTGCCGATCGGGCCAGAGGTCCGGGTAGTGGCGGGGGCATACGCAGTTCCTGTCGTCCTGCGGCGGGTCCACGACCTGGTCCGCGATCGGAGCCAGCAGCGCCTCGATCGCCTTGGCCGAAGCGACCGCGGCCTCCGTGACGCTGTAGGGATCGGCGGTGTCGGCCACGCTGACGTCCAGCCGATCCTCGTGCGACCAGAGGTGGGCGCGTTGCCCGGCGATCTCCACGTGCCCCGGCTGCACGATCCCGGGGAAGCGCGGCATGGCGACCGGGAAACGGGCGAACTCGGCCGCGGTGTGGGCGACGCCGGGAACCGGCCGCGGGTCGCCGGGGCCGAGCCACGTCACGGGCACGCCGAGCGCGGACAGCGTCCGCACGAGGTCGTCCTGCCTCTCGATGCGCAGCCCGGCCAGCAGTTGGTCGCCGTCGTTGGCGTGCCCGCCGTACGCGCGGCAGAAGCGGAAGTAGGCCAGCTCGCGCGCCCACGCGTGCAGCCGGACCGGCGGGTGCCGCTCGTAGAGGTAGTCGATCCAACGCTGCCCGTTCACCCGCCGGATCGTACCTCGCTGCCCACGTGGAGCTCGGTCCAGTGTTGCCCGTTCACCCGCCGGTTTGTACCTCGCTGTCCGCGAGGTAGTCGGTCCAACGCTGCCCGTTTATCCGCCGGATCGTACCTCGCTGTCCGCGTGGTGGACGGTGAGGTCGCCGTACGGTGACAGCTGCGCGGTGAGATCGCCCGGTTTGCCGCGTAAGGTCGCGTCGAGGAACTCGGCGCTGGTGGCGGCTGTGAGGCGTAGCCCGGCTGTACGGCCCAGTGATCCGGCCAGTGCGGGCACAGGCGGAAGGTAGAGCGGCGCGTCTGTGAACGTCAGGTGCGCCGTCCCCGGGACGGTGAGCCGGTAGCTCGTGGCGGTGCTGAGGTCGAGCACCTGCGTGAGGCGGGGAATGTAGGTCGGGTTGTCCGCCGGCTCCACCGGGTGGGTGAGCGCGAGCACCGGCTGGTGGAAGGGCCGCGGCTCGGGGTCGTGGGGAGCGCCGTCCAGGTCGATGACCGCCGCGAACCGGGAGTCCTGACGGGCCGCCAGCAACGCGGCGGCCCCGCCGATCGAGTGGCCGGTCACCGCTGCCCGAGCCGTGTCGAGGCGACCGGTCAACGCGCCTGCGATCCCACCTTGGTCGAGGCTGCCGGTCAAGCTGCCTGCGATCTCACCTCCATCGAGGCTGCCGGTCAACAGGCCCGCGATCTCGCCTCGGTCGAGGCGGCCCAGCTGGGTCAGGACGAAGCTGAGGTCGGCGGCGCGCACCGCCGTCCAGCCGGCTGCCCGCCGCTCGTCCTCGCGCTCGTCGCCGGTCGCGGCGACCCGGGTGCGGATCGTCCGGCCGTCGGCGAGGACGACGGCGGCAGAGTCGTACGGGTGGTCGAGGGCTACCACGACGTAGCCGAGACTGGCCAGCTCCTCCGCCCACGCGGTGTTCTGGGTGCGCACCCCCCCGAGCCCCGGCGAGAACAGCACCACGGGGAACCGTCCTCCCGTCTCGGCCACGGCGGCACCCGGCACCGAGCGGGTGCGGGCGGTCGAGGCGCCGTCGAGCAGGAAGCCGGGCACCCCGAGGTAGTCCGCCGCGGCGCCGGAGACGACGCGCGCCTCCCGCTCTGTACGGCCGAGATACACAGACCGCGCGGTGCCCGTGGCACTCCCCTGCGCCGGGTACCAGAACTGGACGACCACCGTGCGCCGGTCATCCGGGTCGGGCGTCGCGGGCTCCGGACGCGCCGGATCGGTCCACTCCAGCACGAGGGTGCCGACCGGGAACCGGCCCGACGGCTCGGGGAAATCGGGCACCGGAAACGCCCACACCGCCACTGGACCTGCGGCGAGGAGGCCGACACACGCAGCCCAGCCCGGCAATGCCAGCCACCACGGAGCCCGCCACGCGGCCCGGCCCAGGAGCACGGGAAGGCTGAACGACAGCAGAATGGCCGCGCCCGCGAGAACCAGGACGAACTGCCAGCGAACCCCGGCCAGGACCAGCGCCGTCGCGGAAAGCAGAACAACCGCCGCCGCGCCCATCGTGACCGGCCGGCGGGCACGGGACGACGGGAGCCGGGGAGCGAGCACCAGCAGCGCGGCGCCCAGCACCACGACGATCTCCGGGAAGGACATGCCCAACGTCACCCGGCCATTGTTGAGGAGGGACGCGTCCCTCCGCGTCCACCTGAGGTCTGGGTTTCAGGTCAGACCTACGGTTGACGCCGTCGCCGCCGGGTGACCGTCGTCGAAGAGCTTCACAAAAGGGCCCGCCACGCCTTGGAGAGGGCGTGGCGGAGCTGGCGGACCTGGCGCGTGGACAGGTCGGCGATCATGAGCTCCTCGAGCTCGCGTACGGGCTCGGCGAGGCGGGCCAGGAGTTCGCGCCCCGCGTCGGTGAGGAGGATGTGCAGCTCACGGCGGTTGGCCGGGTTGCGCTCGCGCCGGATGAGCCCGCGTTCCTCCAGGGCGCGCACCAGGTCGGCCACGGACTGGGCGGTGACGAACGAGTCGCGGGCCAGCTGCGCGGCCGACAGCCCGTCGTGCCGCTCCAGCACGGTGAGCGCGGTGTACTGCGTCACCGTGATGCCGGCCGGCCGCACCAGGTCGTCGAGGCGTGCGCGGACGACGAGCTCCACCTGTTTGACCATGTAGAGCAGCGACGGCGGCGTCTTGTCCGCAGCCGTTCCCGCCTGCTGTTCCGCTGTTGCGGTCATCACCTGCTCCTGAGTCGTCGTCGGGGAGATCCAGGCTAGGCCATTGACAGGAAACCTGTTGGCAACAAGACTGCCCATCGACAGGTTTCCTGTCAATTGAAGGCGGCTGGTCCTCGGCGTACCCGGCCTTTCCGTCGTGTGGCCGGGGTCACTCCGAGGCCCTGCCACGGGCGGTATCCGTGAGGGAGAAGCGCGACCATGAGCGAACCCGAGCCCGAGCCCGAGGAAGGCCAGGGGCACGAGGCGGCCAGGGACGGCCGTGGCCGTGGCGGACGTGGCCGGTGTCGACGCGGCCAAAGGCGGCCGTACCGACGTGATCGACCCGTCCGCTGGCCAGGTGGCCAGCGTGGTGGCCAGGTGGCCCCACCGTGCCCGCGGCGGACGAGACCGTGACGGCCGCTCGGGGCACGTTCGTCCTGGTCGGCGCACCGTCGTCGGCACCGAGCCGGTCCTCGACCTCGACGTCACGCTGCCGGGGCAGGCGCGTGAGGTCCGGCACCGAGCCGGCCTTCGACGTGGACGCCATGCTGCCCGGGGCGGGCGCGTGACCGGCCTGAACCTCGACGCCGGCCGGCTCCCCCAACTCCTGGGTGCTGGCTGGCTCTTCCGGATCCTCGGTGCCGGCGGGTTCCCCCGACGCCCGGTGCGGCCGAGACGCGGGCCGCGATTCCCGCTGTGGTCCCGCTCGTCCGTGCCGGCCGGCTGCCGGTGCGGAAGCCGGCTAGCCGCCCGTGCGGAAGCCGGTCAGCCGCCGGTGCGGAAGCCGGCCAACCACCGGTGCAGAAGCTGGCCAACCACCGGTGCAGAAGCCGACCGACCGAGGGCACGGAAGCCGACCGACCACCGGTACGGAAGCCGACCGACCGCCGGAGGAGAAGCCGACCGGTTGCCGGTGTGGAACTGGTCGGCCAATGCCCGTTCGACGACATCGATCGCGCCGCACGAGGCAAGGCGATCGACCCCGTGATCACGTTCTGAGAGGTGTCCCACATGGATCTGACCGGCAAAGTGGCGATCGTCACCGGCAGCGGGCGCGGCCTCGGCCTGGCCTACGCCGAGGCCCTGTCCGCCGCGGGCGCCGCGGTGGTGGTGAACGACGTCGATCAGGAGGCGGTGGACGCCGCGGTGGCGAAGATCACCGCGGCGGGCGGCCGGGCCGTCGGCGTGGCTGCCACGGTCGGCGGTACGGCGGCGGCCGACCACCTGATCGGGGCGAGCGTACGGGAGCTCGGCCGCCTCGACGCGCTGATCACGAACGCGGGCATCCTGCGCGACCGGGTGCTGTGGAAGATGTCCGACGAGGACTTCGACGACGTCGTGAACGTGCACCTGCGGGGCACGTTCACCTGCGCCCGCGCGGCGGCGGTGCGGATGCGCGAGCAGGGCACGGGCGGGCGGCTGATCCTCGTCGGCTCGCCGGCCGGCCAGCGCGGCAACTTCGGCCAGACCAACTACGCCGCGGCCAAGGCCGGCATCGTCGCGATGGCCCGGACGTGGGCGATGGAGCTGGCCAAGGCCGACATCACGGTCAACGCGGTCATCCCGGTCGCGGCCACCGAGATGACCAAGACCATCCCGGCGTTCGCACCGGCCATCGAGGAGTCCGAGCGCACCGGGGAGCCGTTGCCCGGCTGGCTGCGCAGGGACGAAGGGCTGGGCACGGTCGAGGACGTGACCGGGCTGATCACGTACCTGGCCTCGGACGACTCCAAGGGCGTCACCGGGCAGGCGATCGGCGTCGGCGGGGACCGGCTGGCCCTGTGGGCGCACCCGAAGGAGAAGGCGGTGGCGTACGCCGACGGCGGCTGGAGCGCCGAGGCGATCGCCGGGCACTGGCACACGGGCGTCGGCGCCGAACCCGAGACCTACGGCATCCCCGCCCCCAAGGGAGCCGGACGGTGAACCTCGACGAGCTGGTCGCGATCGACGTCCACACCCATGCCGAGATCTCCAAGGACGGCCACGGCTCGCTGAGCCCGGCGCTGTTCGGCGCGTCCGAGCAGTACTTCGGCTCGCACGAGCGCCCTGCCGTCCCCCAGATGGCGGCCTACTACCGGGAACGGAAGATGGCCGCGGTCGTGTTCACCGTGGACGCCGAGCACGCCACCGGCCACCCGCGCATCGCCAACGAGGAGATCGCCGAGAGCTGCGCCGAACACGCCGACGTGCTGATCCCCTTCGCCAGCGTCGACCCGCACAAGGGCAGGGCGGGGGCGCGTGAGGCCCGACGCCTGGTGGAGCGGCACGGGGTGCGCGGCTTCAAGTTCCACCCCAGCATCCAGGGGTTCGCCCCGAACGACCCGATGGCCTATCCCCTGTACGAGGTCATCGAGGAGCTCGGCGTGCCCGCCCTCTTCCACACCGGGCAGACCGGCATCGGCGCGGGCGTGCCCGGCGGGGGCGGCATCCGGCTCAAGTACTCCAACCCGATGCTGGTCGACGACGTGGCCGTGGACTTCCCCGAGCTGCGCGTCATCCTGGCGCACCCGTCGTTCCCCTGGCAGGACGAGGCGCTCGCCGTCGCCACGCACAAGCCGTACGTCCACATCGACCTGTCCGGATGGTCGCCGAAGTACTTCCCGCCCCAGCTCGTCCGGTACGCCAACAGCCTGCTCAAGGACAAGGTGCTCTTCGGCTCCGACTATCCCATCATCACCCCGGACCGCTGGCTGGCCGACTTCGCCAAGCTCGACATCAAGCCCGAGGTCCGCCCCAAGATCCTCAAGGACAACGCCGCCCGCCTGCTCGGCCTCGACAAGGAGACCTCATGATCACGGTTGACGGACTCGCGGAGATCAAGGCCCTGGCCGGCCGCGACCTGGGCCACAGCTCCTGGCTGGAGATCACCCAGGAGCGGGTGAACACCTTCGCGGACGCCACGAACGACCACCAATGGATCCACGTGGACACCCGGCGGGCCGCGGACGGCCCCTTCGGCGGCACCATCGCCCACGGCTATCTCACCCTGGCCCTGGTCATCCCGCTGTTCAACGAGGTGCTCGGCATCCAGGGCGTGAAGATGAGCATCAACTACGGGCTGGAGAAGGTCCGCTTCCCCGCCCCGGTGCGCGTGGGCGCCAAGGTCCGCCTGGCCGCGAAGGTCGCCGAGGTCGAGGACGTACCCGGCGACGGCGTCCAGATGCTCTGCGACTTCGCCGTCGAGATCGACGGCGTCGGCAAGCCCGCCTGCGTCGCCCGTGCCGTCTACCGCCACTACGCCTGAGAGGTGACGGGACGGTGTTGAACGCAGGGCTCGGCGGGTGGCCGGCCAGGCGGGCCGCGATGTCGCCGGACCGCACCGCCTTCGTCTTCCGCGACCGCGCGACGACGTACGCGGAGGTGTTCGACCGCATCACCCGGCTGGCCGGGCAGTTGCGCGCGGCCGGGGTGCGCAAAGGGGACCGGGTGGCCTACCTGGGGCAGAACCACCCGGCGTTCGTGGAGACGATGTTCGCCACGCACGTGCTCGGCGGCATCTTCGTGCCGCTGAACTTCCGGCTCGCCGCGCCGGAGATCGACCACCTGCTGGCCCACAGCGGGGCGACGGTGCTGGTCCACGCTCCCGAGCACGCCTTCGGGCAGGCCGTACGCACGGTGGTGGCGCTGGGCCCGGACTACGAGGAGTGGCTCGCCGCCGGCGACCCCACGCCCATCGACGTGCCGGTCGGCCTCGACGACGCGGCCTGCGTCCTGTACACCTCCGGCACCACGGGCCGCCCCAAGGGCGCCACGCTGACCCACGGCAACCTGGTCTGGAACTGCTACAACCTCCTGGTCGGGGTGGACGTCGCCGCCGACGAGGTGATGCTGGTCAGCGCGCCGCTGTTCCACGTGGCGGCGCTCAACCAGTGCCTGCTGCCCACGTTCCTCAAGGGCGGCTGCTCGGTCATCATGCCGTCTTGGAACGTGGACGCCTGCTTCGACCTCATCGCCGGGCATCGCGTCACCTGGATGTTCGGCGTGACCACGATGTTCGCCGCGCTCGCGCGGTCGCCCCGCTGGGCGGGCGCCGACCTGTCGTCCGTACGCTGCCTGATGGCGGGCGGCGCGTCGGTCCCACCCGCTCTGATCCACACCTACCAGGAACGCGGCCTGACCTTCTGCCAGGGTTACGGCCTCACCGAGACGGCGCCGGGCGCCACGTTCCTGGAGGCGGGCGAGAGCGAACGCAAGGCCGGATCCGCCGGGGTCCCGGTCTTCTTCACCAATGTCCGCTGTGTCCGCCCCGACCTGACCGACGCCGCCCCCGGCGAACCCGGTGAAGTGATCATCCAGGGCCCGAACGTGACCCCCGGCTACTGGGACGACCCCGCCGCCACCGCGCGGGCCTTCTCCGAGGGCCGGTGGTTCCACTCCGGCGACATCGCGTACGTGGACCCCGACGGGCACTTCCACATCGTCGACCGGGTCAAGGACATGTACATCTCCGGCGGCGAGAACGTCTACCCGGCCGAGGTCGAGGCGGCCGTCTACGAGCACCCCGCGGTCGCCGAGGTCGCGGTGATCAGCGTGCCGGACGCCACGTGGGGAGAGGTCGGCCGGGCATTCGTGATCACCGCCCCCGGGCGCGGTCTGACCATCGGCGAACTGCGGGCGTTCCTGGCCGATCGGCTGGCCAAGTACAAACTCCCCGTGTACCTCGACATCGTGGACGACCTGCCCCGCACCGGCTCGAACAAGATCCAGAAGAGCCGGCTGCGCGACACCCTCGGCAGCGCTCCCAGTCCGACGTGACGCGGCGACGCTGGCGTTGGCGTCATTTTGGCGCCATAATGGCGCCATGGATCTCAAGCCGTACGTCGACAGGCTACACAGGGACCTCGCGATCGCCGCGGAAGCAGGCGGCGAGGACGCGCGCGCCCTCGCCGAGCGACTTGTCTCACCTCTCGAGTCATCCGTCCGGCTGATCCTGCTGGAGGTCCTGTCGGCGGCCGCCGACGAGATCACGCGCGAGCTGGCGCCGGGTTCGGTGGAGGTCCGCCTGCGCCGCGGCGATCCCGACTTCGTCCTGACCCGATCCCCGGCGCAGCACCCGTCCGCGCCGGACGCGCCCGATGACGGCGGCGGGCCGTCCGGCGCGGGTGTCCAGCCCGTGGAGATCCAGGAAGGCGGCACGGCCCGCTTCAGCCTCAGGCTCCCTGAGCACCTGAAGGTCCAGGTCGAGGAGGCCGCCCGCCGGGAGGGCCTGTCGGTCAACACCTGGCTGGTGCGTGCCGTCGCGGCCACGTTGGAGCCCGGCGGCCGCCGGACGGCGGGGCGCGGCTCGGCGAGCGGGCGCAGCTACACCGGCTGGGTCGGCTGAGGCCCGGACGTACGCAACCACGAGGAGGGATTTCATGCCGACATTCGACACACCCGAGCCGATCTCGGTCAGCATCGACCTGCCCGGCGCCGAGGTCAGGATCATCGCGAGCGACCGTGCCACCACGGTGGTCGACGCCCGGCCCGACGACGGTGAGGGAGGGGCGGCCGCGGTCCAGATCGGCTACGCGGCCGGCAAGCTGGTCGTCAGAAGCGCACAGCAGGAGCCCGCCCAGTCCCTTGCGGGCGCCGGAGCAGGCCCGCGGCGCCAGGGGTGGGGTCTGTCAGCGCTGGCCGGCCTGTTCGGCGACTGGGGGGAGTCGGTACGCGTGACGATCGAGCTGCCGTCGGGCTCGCACGTACAGGGCTCGACGACGTCGGGTGAGTTCCACTGCACCGGCCGGCTGGGAGACTGCCGGCTGCAGACGGACCACGGCGACATCCGGCTCGACGAGGCCGGCGCGATCCAGCTGACCAGCGACAGCGGCGAGATCGGCGTCGAGCGCGCGACCGGCCGGGCCGAGGTCTCCAGCGCCTCCGGCGAGATCAGGATCCAGGAGGTGGACGGCCCCGCGTCGATCAGGAACGACGACGGGGAGTGCTACATCGGCGAGGTGACGGGCGGCCTGCGGCTGATCGGCACCAGCGGCGACATGCAGGTCGAGCGCGCCCACGGCGGCGTCGAGGCGAAGAACGTGCACGGCAGCGTGCGGATCGGCGAGGTCGCGCGCGGCTCGGTCGTCCTGACGAGCACGACCGGCGACCTCGAGGTCGGCATCCGGCAGGGCACGGCGGCGTTCCTCGACGTGAGCACGGCCAACGGCAGGTTGCTCAACTCCCTCGACGCCCGCGAGGGCCCGGACGGGTTCGACGAGACGGTCGAGATCCGCGCCCGCAGCCACGACGGCGACATCACGATCCGGCGCGCCTGACGGGCCGCGTCCCGATGAAGGGCGGCGAGTACGACACTGCCGTCGAGCCGCGCGGGTGATGGCGCGTCCGGGGCATCACGTCCGAACCTAGGAGCGTGACGGTACGTTCCGGCGAGTCCGTGCTCGTGGTCATCGACATGCAGAACTACTTCGTTCGCGATGTTTCTGCCCATATCGTCCCCGTCATCGCGGACCTTGTCGCCCGGTGGCGGTCGGCGGGGAACGACGTGGTGTTCACCCGCTACGTCAACCATCCCGGCTCGCCGTACGAGCGGCTGCTCGGCTGGACAGCATGCATGGAGCCGCCGCAGATCGAGATCGTCGACGAGCTGCGGGCGCACGCGCGGCAGGCGACGGCCGTCATCGACAAGAAGGGGTACAACCTGTTCGCCGACCCCGGCGGAGCGGCGCTGATCACCGGACGCGGGTGGCGGGACATCTACCTGTGCGGGATCGCCACGGAAAACTGCGTGCTGGCGACCGCGCTCGGGGCGTTCGAGCTCAACCTGACGCCGTGGCTGATCGAAGACGCCTCCGCCAGCCACCGCGGGCGTCACGCCCACGACGCGGGAGTGTTCGTCGCGGGGAGCTTCATCGGCGTAAGACAGATCATCTCGGTTGCGGACATCCCGGCCTTGCCGGCAGTCCCCGAGGGCCGGAATCTCTGAGCGGCCGGCCCTGCGCCCGAAGCCCGAATCCCTGGGCGACTGGCCCCGCGCCGGAAAGCCCGAATCCCCGAGCGGCCGGCCCCGCGCCCGAGGGCCGAATCCCTGAGCGACCGGGCCGGCCTTGGGACGCTCGCGAGGCCGGGACGCGAACTCGGCGCAAGTGTATTCGCCAGGTACGGACTACTTGATGCGGCCGTGCAGGAGCTCGACCAGGGTCGCGTGAGTGCGCTCCAGCGGCCGGTCCGGATACAGGGCGCGGCGCTCGATGGCGACCGTCAGCACCATGCCGAACACGGCCGTCGCCGCCGTCTCCACGTCCAGGTCGGCCCGGACCTCGCCGTTCGCGGCGGCCCTGCGCAGCACGTCCGCGTACACGCCGAGCGCGCTCTGGCGCAGCCGCCCCACCGCCTCCTGCCACGCCGTCCGCCACATCTCGGCCAGCAGCACCCGGGCGAAGGCCCCGTGCTCCTCGAAGAACCTGAGCTGGCCGAGCACCACCGAGTCGAGCGCGTCCAGCGCGCTCTCCCCCGTGTCGGAATTGGCCAGCGCCTCGGCGAGCAGGTCGATCGAGTGCTCCAGCAGCGCCTCGAACAGTCCCTCCTTGCTGCCGAAGTTGTAGAACACGGTGCCCTTGGCCACCCCGGCCCGCTCGGCGATGGCGTCGACCGTGGTGGCCGCGTACCCGTGCTCGGCGATCAGCTCCACAGCCGCCCTGAACACCTTCCGCCGGGTGTCCTGCCTGCTCCCGCGCCTGGCGGTGCGCTCGCTGCTGTGCCCATTGGTTCGCTCGCTCCGCTCGCTCACAGCGCCAGCTCCGGGTGCAGGCGTTTGACGGACCAGGTGCGGCCGCGCTCCACGGCGAGCGTGGTGAGCGCGAGCCCGAGTACGAGGAAAGCCGACAGCACCCCGCAAGCCTGCCACACCACGGTGAGATCGCCACCGCTGATCACCCTGCGCAGCGCCGACACCACCCAGCTCATCGGCAGCCACGGCGAGATCGTCTGGAAGAACCCGGGCGACGTCTCGATGGGATACGTACCGGCCGCCGAGGTGAGCTGCAGCATCAGCAGCGCCAGCGCGACCACCCGTCCGGGCGGGCCGAGCAGCGCGTTCACCGCCTGCACGACCGCCATGAACGCGGCGGTCGCGAGCAGCAGCAGCCCGGCGAGCCCGGCCCAGCTCGCAGCCTCCAGCCCGAGCCCGAGCCGCAGAACCGCCACCAGCACGCCCACCTGCGCCGCCCCGAGCACCACCGCCGGCAGCCAGCCCGCCAGCGCGATCCGCACCGCGCCCGTCGTGCCCGCCAGCCGCCGCTGGTTCAGCGGCTTCAGCACCATGTACGCGATCATCGCACCGACCCAGAGCGCCAGCGGCAGGAAGAACGGCGCGAAGCCGGTGCCGTAGTTGGGCACCTCGTTGTCGACGGTCCTGGCCAGCCGGACCGGGTCGCTCATCACGTCCGCGCGGTCGTCGCGCTGCTTGCCGTCGTAGTCGGGGATCCGGGCGGCGCCGTCGCCGAGCCCGCCTGCCAGCTCCTTCGATCCCGCGGCGAGCTTGGCCGCGCCCTTGTCAGCCTGGCCCGCGCCGTCGTGGAGCCGGTCCACGCCGGTGCTCAGTTCGCTCGCGCCGTCGCTCAGCCTGACCAGCCCGCCGCCCAGGCGTCCGATGCCGTTCGTGACCTGGCGCGAGCCGTCGGTCAGCTTGGTCGCACCCTGGTAGAGCCGGTTCGCACCGGTCGCGGCCGTGCCGAGGCCGGAGTTCACCTTCGCGGCGCCATCGGCCAGCTTGCCCAGGCCCGTGTCCAGGGCATTGAGCCGGCTTCTGGCCTGGTCCAGCTTGGACCCGAGCCGAGGTGCCACAGCCGCGATCCTGCGAGCCTGCTCGGCCAGCTCCCGCGCCTGGTTCCTCAGGTCCGCGACGCCGTCGATCCCGGTTCCCGCGCCGCTGCCGGCGCTCGTCCGGGCGGCGTCCTGGGCCTGGCCCGCCTGAGTGGCGGCCCGGCGCGCGGCGGCTGCCGCGTTCCGGAGCAGGCCGCGGACCTCGGGGTCGGCGTCCGCGCCGAGGCGGTCGAGCGCGGCCTGCGCCTGCGAGCTCGCCTCCCTGGCGCTGTCGGCCGCGCTTCCCGCGTGGGTGTTCGCCGCGCTCGACTGTGCCGCGCCCGTTGACGACCCGCCGTCGGCGACCTTGTCGGCAGCGTCGGCGACCGCCTCGGCGGCCCTGGAGATCTTGGGGCCCCATTCGTCCAGCACGGGGACGTACGTGTCGGCGAGCTGGTTGACCGTGCGGGTCTGAGCGTGAACCTGCTGGTATGCCTCCTTCGCTCCGGAACTGAGCGGAGTGGTTCCTTTCTCGTGGAGCTGGTTCAGGCCGTCGCGCAGTTGCCCGATGGCCTGCTGCGCCTGCGTGAGGCCCTGCGTGACCTGGGCCGAGCCGTCACGCAGCCTGCCTGTGGCGGTGTTGGCGGTGCTCAGGCCGGCGGAGAGCTGCCGGGCGCCGCTCTCGGCCGTGCCCAGGCCGTCGCTGAGCCGGGAGACGCCGTCACCGAGCCGCACGACGCCGTCGTGCAGCTTGTCCGCGCCCTCGGCGGCCTCCGCCGTCTTGTCGTGGATGTCGCCGATCGAGACGAAGACGTTGTCGAAGTAGTCGTGGATCGCGGTGCGCTCGGCCGCCGCCCGTACCTCGTTGAACACCGCGTCCGAGATGCTGCCCATGATGTAGCTGCGGCCCGTGTCCACGCGCAGCCCGAGCCGCGCCGGGCTCGGTGCGGCAGCGTCGTCGGCGGGTGAGGCCAGCTTGGCGCTGAAGTCGGCGGGCACGGTCAGCGACAGGTAGAACGTGCCGTCCGCGACCCCGTCGGCCGCCTGCCTCGCGGTGGTCTCGTGCCAGCCGAAGACGTCGCGCTTCCGCAGCTCGCCGGCCAGGTCGCGGCCCGCGTGCAGGGTCTTGCCCGCGGCTCGGGCAGGCTGGTCCTCCACGACCAGAGCGACCGGCACGCGGTCCAGATTGCCCTGCGGGTCCCAGAACGACCACAGGTACAGGCCCGCGTACAGGAGCGGCAGCACCACCACCGCCGCCAGCGCCGCTCTCGTCAGCCGCGACCGCAACATGCTCTTCATGACAGCTCCACCAGCTGGTCGAAGCGGGCGGGCGGCGTCACGCACGAGGCCACCACCGTGCGGTCGAGGCTCCGCAGCAGGTTCCACAGCGCCTGCTGCCGGTCGGCCGGCAGGCCCGCGTCCACGTTGTCGGCGACGATCACCTCGGGTTCGTCCAGCAGCGCCAGCGCGAGGCCCAGCCGCACGCGTTGCTCGCGATCCAGCTCCCGCACCAGCGTTCGCTCCCGGCCCGCCAGCCCGACCCGCTCAAGAATCTCCTGGTACGGCCGGCGCCGCCGCTCCCGCAGGTGCTCCCCGACCGTCAGCGACCGGTCCAGATCCGTCACCCCGTCGATCAGCGCCAACGCCACGGCTTTGCGGATGGCGCGGCGCCCGGCGTGCCCGGCGACGTTCAGTCCGCCTTTGGTGGGCTTCATCCGGCCGGCCAGCGTCAACAGGAGGCTCGTCCGCCCGCTTCCCGCCGAACCCGCGACCACCGTGAGTGTGCCGGCCCCGGCCTTCAGCGAGACCTCCGGGTACACCCCCTCGATCGCCAACCCTTCCGCAACGATCATCATGACTCCCGTTCTTTATACTGACCAGTCAGTACAAAGATAGGGCCGGTTCGCGCGGCCGCACCCATGGAGGCGCGGTGGCATTCGTCACCTCCGGCCGGCGTCGCCCCACCCCGGCATCAGAACGGGCAGGGTCGGCCGTCCCCGATGCTTCGGACGGCCGACCCCGGTCACGTAAGTGACGATCTTAAGAAACGGACCGCGCCGTCTACGCGGTGTTGTTGAGCGTCAGATCGTGGATGTCACGATTCCTCAGCACACCGGCGTGCAGCCGCTTCGCCAGCGGCCCCCTGACGGGGCGGCTGAGGATCAGCGGAACGAGCTGCTCGTGCCTGCTGCCGTGGGATCGGAGACCTCCATGGAGCTGCGAGAGATCGTGATCGACCGCATGGCGGCCGAGCGCGGTGTCGGCCGCGGCCGCGAGGCCGATGTCGCCGATGCGGTCCGCCGGAAGCTCGTAGATCGTCGCCGCGTCCTCACGTTCCCAGACCTCTTCGATACCGGGCAGCGCCGCGAGGGCACGCACAGCGGCCCCGCGATGCTCGGGAGCCAGATGCAGCCAGGCGAAGCCCCCGAGCGCCCCGTGGTGCTTGGGGTAGGGGTCGGTGATGGGCAGCACGATCTCCTCGAACGGGACGCCCGCTTCGGTGAGGAGGTCCCCGAGATAGTGCACCCGAGCGGTGCCGGCGTCGTGGTGCTTGGCGTTCATTCCATGATCGGCGGTGATCCCCACGGTGCACCCGGCGTCCAGGTACGCGCCGAGCAAGGCGTCGAACTCGACGAAGAACCGGTCGGCGAGTTCGTCCCCGGGTGCTGCCGCATGCTGGACCCGGTCGGTGAGGGAGACATAGATGAGGCGCAGCCCGGGAACCCGCTGAAGCACGGCGAGGCCGATGCGCATCGCGTAGTGGCTGGCGGAGGGGTCGTAGACGTCGGGAGCAGGTGTTCCGACGAGCTCCTCGATGTCGTCGATCCCGTACTCGGGCAGTGCGGCACCTGTTGCGCGTTCGACGCTGACGCTCGGCACGCCGCCGTTTCCGAGCAGGAGCCGGAGCTTGTCCTTGGTCGTGACGGCCAGGGTCGGGATCCCGCGGGCGGCGAACTCGGCGTGGATGCTCGGCGCGCGAAGAAATCGAGGATCATTGAGCAGTTCCAGTGAGCCGTCGGGCAGCCGGCAGTAGTTCCCGGGGATGCCGTGGATGGCAGGCGGGACGCCGGTGACGATGGAGATGTTGTTCGGGTTGGTCAGGCTCGGCATCTCTGACGCTCCGACGGAGAAGACGCCGCCGTCGTCGAGCATCCGCTGGAGACGGGGCATGATGCCGCGGATCAGCCCGTCCCGGAAGTATCGCGGGTCACCGCCGTCGACGGTGATGACGACGACGGGGTGACCCGGGACGGTGTACGGGCGATCGTTCACGGTGATGGTGGTCACGGTGTCCTTTCTTCACGGACGCTTTCGATGAAGAGCTCTTCGACCAGCGTCGGCGGTCGTGCCGCCGGCCTGATCAGCTGGATCGGGCGTTCGGGGGGCGCCGGGTCGAGATGGACCTCGGCGACCCGGCCGAGCAGCAGGGCCTCCTCGGCGACGGCCCTGGGCAGGCAGGCCAGGCCGAGACCCTGGGCCACCGCGGCGACGATCGCGCTCGTACCGGCGATCGTGCCGGCGTGGGTGCGTGGGATTCCCCACCTCTGCGCCATGTCAACCTGGTACTGGCGCGTGGTGGACCCCTCTTCTCGGAGCAGGATGCGGGTGCCGCGCAACAGGCGCGGCTCCACCCGCTGCCCGGCGAGCGGGTGATCGCCGGCCACGATGACCACCTGCTCCTCGCTTCCCGCTGCTGTCGCGCTGAGAGAGGGCTGTTCGCTCTGAGCGGCGACGAGCGCGAGAGGCAGTTCGCCGGAGAGCACCTTCTGGGTGATGAGCGAGGAGTTCGCGACGTGGAGTTCCAGCTCGACGTCCGGGTAGCGGTCCAGGAAGGCACGCAGGAGCCGTGGAAGCAGGCGCTCCGTCGCCGTGGTCGTGCCTCCGATGGCCAGGACACCGGCGACCGGCGCTCGTCGTACACGCGTGACCTGATCCAGCGCCTCGTCCGCGAGGGAGAGCAGATCGCGGCCGTACTCAAGGAGCTTCTCACCGGCCTCGGTGAGCCTGAGCGACGGCGCGGAACGGTCGACGAGCACCGCACCGACCTCGCCTTCGAGCTGCTGAAGGTGGGACGAGACGGTCGACTGCGCGACGCCGAGCGCTCTCGCGGCCGCCGAGACACCGCGGTGATCGGCGATCGCCACGAACACCTGAACCCGTTGGAGGCTGAGTTTGCCGGTCATCGGCCACTGACCTTCTCCGGCTCGGATGTCAGCGGGACGGGCGGCGTGGACCTCCCGGACATGATGGCGTTGGCGGCCGACGACGAGATCTCGCCCTGCCAGCGCGCGATCACCAGACCTGCCACCGCGTTGCCGAGCGAGTTCACGACGGCGCGGCACTCGGACATGAATCGGTCGATCCCGAAGACGAGCATGACACCCGAGACCGGGATGACGGACGTCGCCGACACCGTCGTGGAGAGCATCACGAAACCGCCTCCGGTGACGCCCGCGGTTCCCTTCGACGACAACAACATCACCGCGAGGAGCAGCAGCTGCCGGCCGAGATCGAGGTCAATCCCCAGCGCCTGTGCGATGAACATGCTGGTCAGCGTGAGATAGATGCACGTGCCGTCGAGGTTGAACGAATAGCCCGCGCTGACGGTGATGCCTGCCGTCCCCTTGTCGACGCCGAGGCGGGTGAGTTTGGCGACGATACCGGGGATCGCGGCTTCCGAGGAGGACGCGCCCAGCGCCAGCAGGATCTCGTCTTTGAAGTACCGGAAAGTGTGCAGCGGGTTCAGCCGTACCAGCAGCAGGATGCCGCCGAGGACGACGACCACGAACACGATCGATGTGCCGTAGAAGGTGCCGACCAGCTTCAGCAGCGCGCCGATGGTCGCCACCCCGAAGTGGCCCACGGTGTACGCCATCGCCCCGAACACGCCGACGGGGGCGGCATACGTCACGAGTCGTACGATCGTGAACAGGACCTCGCCGATCCGATCGACCGCCCGGGCCACGGGCCGAGCCCGATCGCCGAGGACGGCCAGGGCTACGCCGAACAGAACGGCGAAGAACAGAATCTGAAGAATCGCGCCTTCGGCGAAGCTCGCCACGATGTTCTTCGGGAAGATCTGCAGCACGTAGTCGGACCACGACATCTCCGACGCTGCGTCAACCCGCGCGCTCACCTCGTCAGTGAGCTGAAGCTGAGCGGGGTCCACCGCCAGGCCGGCACCCGGGCGCACCAGGTTCACGGCGAGGAGCCCGAGCAGCAGCGCCAGCGTGGTCACGATCTCGAAGTACGCGATCGACCGCAACGCGATCGCGCCGACATGCCGGAGCCGATCCACGGCTGCGATACCGCTGACGACCATGCAGAAGACGATCGGTCCCAGCAGCATCGTCAACAGCCCGACGAACGTGTCCCCCAGAACCTCCAACGACGTCGCGAAGCCAGGCGCCACCAGGCCGACGATCACGCCTGCGGCCATTCCGGCGAACACCCACGTGTACAACTGCCGGTACCAGGGCCTGCGCACGCGCTGAGCACTCTCGACAACGACTGAAGCCATGATTTTCCACCTCCACCTGATGAGGCGAGCGCATGCCTCGCTCCGCCCACCCGGACATCGTGGGCGGCGACACGGAGAGGAAGGTGAACGACGGCCACCCGGCCGGGCGAATCTGCGACGACAGGCCGGCCACCGTCCGATGGCCCTCATCGGGTAGGCCGATCAGCGTTTACGCGGCCGGGGAAGCCCCCGGCGTAGAGAGAGCTGGCTTACCCCACAATGTGAGTGATGTCAGTCCAACTCCTTGCGCGGGCCACCGCCTCTCTCCTCGGCTTGGCCCTCGGCGACGCCTTCGGTTCCCAGTTCTTCGTTCCCGCCAACCACCACGCGCTCTCCTCCCGCCTCCTTCCACCCAGCCCGTGGCAGTGGACGGATGACACCGAGATGGCGTGCTCCATCTATCGCGTCCTGGCCGATCACGGCGCCATCGACCAGGACAGGCTCGCCGCGAGCTTCGCCGCCCGTCATGACTTCGACCGCGGATACGGCCCGGCGACGAACCGGATGCTTCGGCTGGTCCGCGAAGGAGGCGACTGGCGGACGCTTTCCGCGGAGCTCTTCGACGGCAAGGGCTCGTGGGGCAACGGTGCCGCGATGCGCGTGGCGCCGCTCGGCGCCTGGTTCGCCGGCGACCTGCCACAGGTGGTTCGACAGGCCGTCCTGTCGGCACAGGTCACCCACACTCATCCGGAAGCAGTGGCCGGCGCCGTCGCCATTGCCGTGGCCACGGCCGTGACCGTCAACGAACCCGGCCTCCCCGCCGGGCGTTTCCTCGATCGGGTCAGAGAGCACGTGCCCGCGGGCATGGTCCACGACGGTATCGCCGAGGCGCGGCAGCTCCTCACCATCAGCGACCCCGTACTCGCCGCCCGGATGCTCGGGAACGGGCGGCAGGTCAGCGCTCACGACACGGTCCCGTTCACCCTCTGGGTGGCTGCTCGCGAACGCCATGACTTCGAAGCGGCCATGTGGACCACCGCGGCGGCCGGTGGGGACGTCGACACCACCTGCGCGATCGTCGGCGGCATCGTCGCGGTCGCCGAGAACGCTCACCTGCCGCAGGAGTGGAGAAGGCGATGTGAGCCGCTACCGGACTGGGCAGGCGCCCCCAGCCCATCTCCACGTGAGGCGCGCGGCCGATGATCAGCCGCTGTATCTCGGCCAGGTCCATCTCATAGGCGATTGCCCGCTGTGTACCGGTGCGGTGCGTCACCGCCCTGCCCGTCGGAGACGTCGACGATGCCGGGCAGTTCACTGATCAGGCGGGCCTGCGCCGTCGGGGACAGGAAATGATGGTGCAGGTCGAGTCTGTGCAGGTGTGTCAGCGGCTGACCGGTCAGTAGCGCCTCCGCGCCGGTGTCGCCGAGCGTGCCCAGCGACAGGTCCAGCGCTTCCAACCTGGCCACCACCGGCGCCGTCGCCACCGCCGCGGCTATCTCATCTGCGAGTTCGGCGTTGCGCAGGCCCAGAGACCGCAGCCGCGGCCACCGCGCGCCCGAGAGGATCGGCGCGAGATCGGCGATCGTCGGCCCGTCGTGGAGCTCGTCGCCCAGCCACAGCTCGAGGTGCTCCAGAGCCGGAAGGTCCGACTCCGCGATCGCGACGACCGTTTCGCGGGACAGGGCGCCGGACTCGATCGCCAGATGTCGCAGTGACGCATGCGTGAGCGGATGGCGAAGGCCGGTGCTGTCGCCCATTCCGCCGCGCACCCGTAGCGTCTCAAGGCGCGGATAGGCGGCGAGCAGCTCCTCCACGTGGGCGTCGTACCACTGGTCGAGGCCGGCCTGCTCGCCGACGAACATCGCCTTCAGCCCGGTCAACCGTTCGGCCGCCTCGCACAGCACCTGGATCGGCGCCTCGTCCTCCTCCAGCTCAGGCCCCCAGCGCCCGACCACCAGCGCCTCGACGGAGGCGGGCGGCACCGTGTCGAGGAAACCCTCGAAAACCGCCCGGAAGATCGGATGGGTGCGATCGCCTTCGAACTCGGCCAGCACTTCCCATTCTTCGCCTGAATCGTCATCCGCCTGGGGGCCGATGCTGATCCTCCAGGCCACGGCTTCGCCGGACTGCGGGCCATCTGGTTCGTCGCCCCCGAAATCGACGACGGCGCGACCGGCGAAGGCGGTGGGAGACTCGGCGCCGTCCGGGTGATTCCGGTAGTGCCCCGCGTAGGTCCAGCTCATTGGCGCTCCTGTCCCAGGACTGTCGGGCCGCCGCTCCGTCGGCGGCCGGCCGGGGCGACCCTATCGATCGGCCTTGCCGCCTGACTCGACGTTGATCTTCTCGTTGTCTCGCCGGGCGCCGTGTCAGCGAATGGCTGCACCAGAGCCGGCCAGCTGCCGGCGGGTCTGAACGAGCAGCTCTGGGACCGCGCGGCGGGACAGGGAAAGCGCCTTGCGCGCGATGCGGCGGCCGTCGCGCGTCCGGCCGGCGGCGCTCAGCACGAGCGCGTGTGCCGTGAGCGCCGCAAGCAGCGCCGGGGTGTAGGCCAGGGCGTCCTGCCTGGCCGCTGACTGCGTCACCTGGACCATCCGCCCACTGCTGGAGATCGCTTCGTCAGGATCCGTCCGGCAAAGAATCTTCGCGTGGGTGCCGGTGACGCGTGCCAGGAGGTGAAGATACTCACCGCGATACAGGTTGATCAGCCGCTCGCAGCACTCGACCGCCTCCCGCGCGTCCGCGAGTGCGTCCTGCTCTCGGCCCGCGGCAAGCTCGCAGGTGGCGCGGAGGTCCAGGACGCCGGCCAGGGCGGGCAGGTAGCGGTGGTCGTCGCGCGCGCTGATCGTACGTAACGCCGTCAGGGCCTCCTGGCTCGCCGCCAGGGCCTCGTCGTGCCGCGCGGCGACACTGAGCAGGCTTGCGCGGGTGGCGAGGGTCATGGCCACGTCACGCTCGTAGTCGGGACCGCCGCGCCACTGCCCGAGGCCCTCCCTGCGGATCCGCAGAGCCTCGGCGTTCACCTCAAGGGCCTCCTGGGGCCGTCCGGCCAGCTGGAGCATGCCCAGGTGCGCGTCGAGTGCCGCGGCGAAGTCGTCGAGACGCTCGCGGCGGCGGTCGGGGTCGCCGTCCAGCAGGCTGCGATGATGCCCGATCCGTTCGGCGCTCGCCTTCAGCGCCTGTTCGACCCGGCCCGTGCCGAGCAGGGCCCTGGCGTGCTGGTCCAGGGCGGAGGCCAGCTGAGGCAGGTAGCGCTCGGGGTCGGCTTGCGACGGGGCGCGCAGGGAGCCGGCCGTGGCGGCGAGCTTGCGTATCCGCCACCACTTCCAGATCGGCGGCAGGAGCCGGCCGAGACCGATGATCATGGCGAACGGCAGCACCGTCGCCCAGCCCGGCCACACGATGAAGGAGATCAGTGCGGTACCGGCCACCAGTCCCAGGAGGACCGTGACCGCGCAAGATCGCATCATGACGCCCAGTGTGACGCCCGGCGACCAAAGCGCAATCCCGGGCTCAGGCGCAGCGGCCCTCCCGATTTTCGCGGGGGGGCCGCTGCCTCTCCTGGCGGTCGGCTAAGCCCAGGGGCGGGGGAAGGCCTCGCCGTCCAACCGCTCGCCCGCGGCGAGTCCGAGTGGATCGGTCACGACGTGCCCGGCCCCGCTGTAGTGGGTCGCCTCGTCCATGTAGATGGTGACGTGCGCGAGCCGGGCCTGGTCGGTACGGTTGGGCAGCGCCATGTGGCCGGTGTAGCCGCTGTGGAAGGTGCAGTCGCCCGCGCGGAGCGGCACGGTGACTCGAGGGATCCAGCGCAGGGACGGGTCCGCCTCGAACAGGTCCTCCTCCTCGTGGAGGTCCTGCGGACGCAGGCCGTCGCGATCCTGGGTGCCGGGCAGGAAGGTCATGCAGCCCCGCTCCGGAGGAACGTCCACCAGCGCTATCCACGCCGACAGCGGGAGCCGGTCCCCCGCGTGCGGCCAGTACGGACGATCCTGGTGGAACTCCGTGGCCGCGTTGTTGTGCGGCTCCTTGACCAGCATCTGGTCGTGCCAGAGCCGCAGCGAGAACCCGGCGAGCTGTTCGGCGATCCGGCCGATCCGCCGGTCGAACGTGAGCTCCCGCAGCGTCTGGTCGCGTTGCCAGACGTTGACCAGCTGGCTGAAGGTACCCTGCTTCTCCAGGCTCTCCGCGCGGTGCGCCTCCAGGAACGCCTCGGCACCGGCACGGAAGCGCTCGACCTGGCCGGGCTCGAGCACGCCCCTTACTCGGACGAAACCGTTTTCGCGGTAGGCCGCCACCAGCTCGTCCGGCACCCGGCCATCGGCGCCGACGTCGCTGACGAACTGCTCGGTCGTGGTCGTTGCCATCGCTGACCTCCAGGGTTTCTTGCTGTTGGGATACCGCAAGCCTCGTCGAGACGTGCCGCCACGGGCTAGGCCGATCCCGGCGATTAGTCGTACGATCCCGACATGCCTGCCATGCTGCACGAGCACGCGCTGTTCGCCGGAGGCCCGGTCCTGGCAGGTGTCCACCACCTGAACCCCGACATCGAGCCGCACGCGCACGACTTCCTCGAGATCGCCGTGATCGGACCCGGCCACGGCCGGCACATGACCAGCGGGGGCGAGCACCCGCTGCGGCGCGGGCAGGTCGTCGTGCTCCGCCCCGGCGCGTGGCACGGGTTCCGCGACTGCGCCGACCTGACCGTCGCGAACTGCTGCCTGTCCGCCCAGGCGCTACGGGGCGAACTGGCGGCGCTGTACGACATCCCGATGCTGCGCCGGATGTTGTGGACCGACCCGGTGGCCGCCGGCACGCACGGCGTGGCGGTCACGACCGTCGATCCGGCCGCCGCCGAAGAGGCCATCGCGGAGATCGGCCTGCTCGAACGGGACCTCGCCGCCGATCGGCGCCGGCCGGGCCGGGTGCTGGGCCGCCTGGTCACCGTGCTCGGCATCCTGGCCGACGGCCGCGACCCCGAGTGGCAGCCGCTCGAGTCCACCGTCCACCCCGCCGTCGCCGCCGTCATCGCCCGCCTTGAGGCAGCGCCCGCCGATCCGTGGCGGCTGGATGAGCTCGCCCGGTCGGTCAACCTGGATCCCGCGTATCTCGGACGGCTGTTCAGGCAGTACGTCGGGCTGACGCCGCTCGGCTTCCTGGCCCGGCTGCGGGCCGAGCGCGCCGCCACGTTGCTGGCACACTCGACCCTGCCGACCGCCCGGGTCGGCGCCGCCGTCGGCTGGGACGACCCGACGTACTTCGCCCGCCGCTTCCGGGCGCTGGTCGGGCTGACCCCCACCGAGTACCGGCGACGCAGCCGATCAGCCGCGCATGCTCAGCTCGGCGGCCCGGCCGAGCGGCCGAGTTCCTGACCCCCAAGGAGGCCCCGCCACCTGGACCGTGGCGTCACCCGATCGGCGAGGGCGGCTAACCTCGCCGGTGCCAGCGCAGCCAGGCGGCCTGGCCGCCGTCGATGAGGATGTCGGTGCCGGTGATGTAGAGCGACCCCGGTCCGGTCAGGAACGCCACCACTTCGGCGATCTCGGCGGGCGTGCCGGTTCGGCCGGCGCCGCAGGCGTCCAGCATCGCCATCATGTGGTGGCCGGAGGAGGACTCCGCCTCGGACCTGGCCATCGCGTTCGGGTCGCCGGCCATGGTGATGGCCTCCTGCCGGGGCATCTCCTCCGCCTTGACGCCCTGGCACCCGCGGGCGGCCCGTACCGGACGACGCTATCGGCGCGGACAGAGGCGGTGGCGGGCGAGCGCGTCGTAGAACGGTTGGTGGTGCTCGGCGATGCGGCGCAGGTGCTCGTTGGTGTCGGGCGTCTCGCGCCGCCCGGGCGTCTTGGCCACCAGCCCGCTGCTCTCGGCCACCTCCGCGTGCCACCGGTCCGTACGCTGCCAGTTCGTCTGCTGACCGGGATCCCAGCGCATCGCCTCGGGCATGAACTCGAGCCCGACCCGCTCGCAGTAGGCCCGGACCGTCGCCTCCGGATCGGCCACGAGATCGTCGCCGTCGATCACCAGGGGGACCTCGCCGGTGGCCGACCGCACGGCGTCGAAGATGGCGTGCAGGTATTCGAACCCGTACTCGTCCTGGGTGGCCTCGGGGTTGACGGCGTAGTGCGAGGCTATCGCGCTCCGCGGCTCCCGGATCATGAACGTGTTGATGACCTCGCTGAACAGGCGCTCGTCTTCGAGCAGCGGCGCGTACGTGTAGTCGGAGGTGTCCTTGGCGAACACCCGGCGCCCATTGGCGTTGACCTCGAGCATCGCGTCGAGCAGCTCGATCGCCGACGTGACGCGCCGGCCCGTGAGCTCGAAGTGACCGTCCACCTGCAGGTACGAGAACGGCTCGTGGATCACCTCGAGATCGCCGCGCTCGAGCATGATGCGCAGGAACGCGGTGGAACGCGACCGGGGCACGGCCCACAGCAGGATGGGCTTCGGCGCGGCGCTCATTGCGACCACGCCGTGGGCCGGCGGTCCCAGCGGTGTTCGCGCAACTGCGCCATCAGCTCTTCGCTCAGTGGTTCGGCGTCGCTGGTGGCGATGTTGGTCCGTACGTGCGTGAGGTCGCGCATGCCGGGGATCACGGTGGCGACGTCGGGGTTCTGGAGGATGAAGCGCAGGGCGAGTTCGGGCATGGTCATGCCCTCGGGCACGATCCGCGCCAGCCGTTCGGCGCGCTCCACGCTCGCGACGAGGTTTTCGGGGACGAAGTAGGTGTTGCGCCAGTCGCCTTCGGGCCAGCGGGACTGGCGGGTGAGGGTGCCGGTGAGGGTGCCTTCGTCGAAGGGCACCCGTGCGATCACCGCGACGTCCAGCTCGCGGCATGCCGGGAACAGTTCGTCCTCGGGGGCCTGGTCGAAGATGTTGTAGATGACCTGCACCGCGTCGATCAGTCCGGTGTTCAGGGTCCGCAGGACGTTCCAGGGTTCCCATCGGTTGACGCTGATGCCGACGCCTTTGATCAGCCCGCGTTCCTTCATCTGGATGACGGCGTCCTGCCAGGCCGGGTCGTGCGCCCAGTCGTCCTCCCAGACATGGAACTGGAACAGGTCGACGGACGGCGTGCCCAGCGCTTCGAGGCTGCGGTGCAGGTATTCCCAGAGATGGTCCGGCGGGTACACCTCGGACAGTTTGGAGTCGCGGGTGGACGGCCAGGCGCGATCCTTCGGCGGGGGCTTGGTCGCGATGTGGAGGCGGCGATCCGGGTGCCGCTTGACCAGCTGCCCGAGCATCCTTTCGCTGTGTCCGCGGCCGTAGATCCACGCGGTGTCGAAGTAGTCGCACCCGAGCCGGACGGCCTCGTCCAGCGCGGTGTCGCCGGTCTCGTCGTCGGCGCCGGTCCATCCGCCCTCGCCGCCGGCTATGCCCCACATCCCGTAACCCACGTCGCCGACCATCCAGCCCAACCGGCCGAATCGACGCTCACGCATCACTTCCTCCTTTCACGCCTGAACGGCGACTTCCTAGCTCCAGCGGTTGCCGCCCGAGCCGAACCGCGTCTGCTGCACCACGGGGCCGGCGGCCTTCATCCGCTCGACCTGGACGAGGCCCCGGTGGACGGACAGGGTCACGCTGCCGCCGACCTCGCCGACGAGCCGGTCGATCCCGTCTCGCGCGGCATGCGCGGCGGGTTCGAGCCAGCGCGCCTCATACATGGCGGCGCCCAGGACGGCGGCCAGCCGATCGTAGAGTTCGCGGCCCGCCGCATCGAGGCTGGCCTGCAGGATGCGGGTCCACGCGCGTTCGAGCAGCTCCAGGCCGGGCGCCTCGTAGATGCCCCGGCAGACCGTGCCGATGATGCGCCGCTCGACCACGTCGCGGAGCCAGACGCCGTGCCGCGCGCCGATCTCGTTGGCCAGCGTCATCCACTCGACCGGGTCGGGGCCGCTGCCGTTGACGTCGGCGACCCGTCCGTCGAGGAAGGTGACCGTGACGGTCTCGGGCTCGGCCGGGCTCTGCCCGGGCCAGTTGCTCCACCGCGGCTGGAGCCGGGTGACCGGGGTTTCGAGGTCTTCCAGCTCGGCCGACTCATGCGAGATGCCGGCGAGGTTGGCATCGGTGGACCGCTCGGCGCTGCTGCCCGGGTCGAGATGCAGCCCGTGCTCGGCGACGGCCGCGAGCATGGCCTCGCGATCGGGGAACCGTTCGAGCGCCTGCGGATTCGTCCACGGCTCGATGAGGGACAGCTCCGGTGCGACGTGGGCGCCGTAGCGCGCGAAGCGGCGCTGGTCGTTGCCCCCGCCGACACAGCCGTGCGTGAACGTCCGGCATCCGTCGGCCCGCATCCGCGGCGTGAGCTCGCTGACGAGCACGAAGCGCGCCGCACCGGTCGTGTTCCAGTAGCCGCCGTCGTGGCGGGCCCGGTACCGCAGCAGATCCGACGCCACGGCGGCGATCGATGATCGTAGATCCATGACGACCACTTCGTCCCCGGATCTTCGCAGCGAAGAGGCAAGCGCGTCCATCTCCGCGCGCTCCGATTGACCAATGTCGGCGATATAGTGCCTCGCCGGAGTGGACCGTTCGCGAAGCCAGACTCCGACGGCGAGGGCGGAAAGCCCGCCCGATTGGAATAATCCGACGCGTGCGTTGCCATTGGCCTGCCGCACAGCCTTCCCCTTACGCTGGTGGACGGGGGCGAGGTCGGCACTCTATACGCCGACCGCCACCGACCCTACCCACGGACGGCGCGCATTCACACCCAGCACGCCAATGATCTAGAAATTGACCTGTCATACCGATGCGGCCAGCGGATATGTCCTCCGAGAATGTTCATCGAGTTGAACAGCCTGTCGCGGAGAACGCTTCCGTGGATTGGCGGGCGCCGGCCCGGGTAAGGCCGGGTATGCCTCTCGGGCAATCTCTCATTTCCGCAGGCCATAACACCCTGCGCGGCGGGTTGCGCCGGCCGTGGCGGCGCCCGGGGTTGCGAATCCTCGCCACGTGTTCCAGTATGAGCAGTAACCCATTAGATGCCTAATACCGGTTACTCACGTCCGGCGGAGGGAGGAACACGTGTCCACTCAACTTCACGATTCCCCAGCTCATCCCCCATATTCCGGCACGTTGTCGCGCTGATCGCGGAGGAGTCGCCGCTTTCCGGAGCCATCACCGGAAGGCGTGCCGGCCCCGGTGCGGCACGGGCCGCGGTCTGCCGGGCGCGTCGCCACGACTGAGCCGCGCCTGATCAACCGGCCGATTCCGGCGAAGCCGCTGACGCGGTAATGCGACGACATTTCAGCGTGCATTCGGCAATTTGCGTGATACGTAGCCACCTGTTAACGGCCGCCGAAAAATCCCCCGCGGGCCGGCCCTGGCTACCTGAAACTCACAGACCTGAATAGTGACCGATCTACCTTCACCGAGGATCTGTTGCCGGTCGCGACTATGGGAGCACGATGCCACGCCATCAGCAGACGCACCTGAGCGAACAAGCCCTGACCGCCATTCACTTATCCCTGGGGCCGCGGAATGCGTTCCCCCGGAAAAGCACGGTCCTTGATCTGTTCCGCGCACAAAAAGAGAACGCACCGGACCGTCCCGCCGTCCGCTACCGGGACACCACGATGAGCTATGCCGATCTCGATGCCGCGGCCGACGTGACGGCCAATCGACTGATCGGCAACGGCGTTCCGGCCCGGCAATTGATACCCGTGCTGGCCGCGGACGGGCCCGAATTCCCGATCTCGCTCTTCGGGGTGCTGAAGACAGGCTCGGCCTTCGTGCCGCTGGATCCGGCCTGGCCGATCGACCGGCTCAACGCGATCATGGCCGAGCTGTCGCCGCCCGCCATCGTGGCGTCGCCGGCGACCGCGGAGACCGTCGCCGAACTGAGTACGACCCTCCCGACAGTGATCGTCGACTGCGCGGAGCGGCCGTACGATCCGGCTGACCGCACGCCCCCGCCGGCCGGCCGTGAACCTCGGCCAGAAGACCTGATTTACGGGTTCTACACCTCCGGCTCCACCGGCACGCCCAAATGCGCGCTCAACCACCACCGCGGCCTGGTCAACAGGTTGACCACGATGTCGCGCCGGTTCGGTGACGGGGCCGATCACGTGACGCTGCAGAACAGCCGGTCCACGTTCGACTCCTCGATGTGGCAGGTCCTGTGGCCGCTGGTGTCCGGTGGTCAGGTCGTGCTGCCGCACCGCGACGGGATCCTCGACCTTGAGGAGACCGCGATGACCATCGGCCGCCACGGCGTCACGATGACCGACTTCGTGCCGTCCGTGCTGGCGGCGTTCGTGTCGCTGCTGGAGGCGCGCGAGGACCTGCGGGAGGCGACGTCGAGCCTGCGGCGCATGCTGATCGGTGGGGAGGCGGCCGGCGCCGGCGTGGTGCACCGGCTGCGCGCGCTGCTGCCCGAGCTCGAGGTCACCAACACGTTCGGGCCGACGGAGTGTTCGATCGGGTCGGTGTTCCACGAGGTCACGGACGCCGACCTGGACCGGATCCCCCTCGGTCGCGCCATCGACAACACCGCCGCGATCGTGCTCGACGACGACCTCAGGCCCGTCCCCGTGAACACACCCGGCGAGCTGTATCTCGGCGGTGAGTGCATCGGCGCGGGTTACCTCGACGATCCCGAGCGCACCGCGCGGGTGTTCGTGGCCAACCCGTTCCCCCAGATCCCGGGCGAGAAGCTCTACCGGACAGGTGACCTGGCACGGGTCGGCGAGGACGGGCTGCTGTACTTCATCGGCCGGCTCGACGAGCAGGTCAAGCTCGGCGGGGTGCGGGTGGAGCTCGGCGACGTCGCCTCGGCCCTGGCCGAGCATCCGCTCGTGGGCAGCGCGGTGGCGGTCGTGCTCGGGGAGGCGCCCCGATCCACTCTGGTCTGCTGCGTCACGCCGCGCTCGCCGGACGACTCGCCGTCCGCGGAGGAGCTTCGCGGGTACGCGGCGGAGAAGCTGCCGACCGAGCAGGTCCCTCATAAAATCGTGGTACTGGAAGCGCTTCCACTCAATCGCAATGGCAAAGCGGACCGCAAGGCACTGGCCGCGCTCATCGTGGCCGAGTCCGCGTGGCAGGCGGACCCGGAAGAGCACGTCGAACCGCCGGCGAACCCGATGGAGGAGCTGGTCTGCTCGGCATGGCGCGAAGTCCTCGAGCAGGAACAGGTCTCGGTGGTCGTCCCGTTCTCCGACTACGGGGGCACCTCGCTGATCGCCTACCGGCTCACCACCGCGGTCAGCCGGCGGCTGGCCAGGCCGGTGCGTCCCAGGGATCTGCTCGTCGCCTCGACCGTGCGCGCGCAGGCGGCGCGGCTGACCAAGGGCATCGACGACGACAGTGCCGAACTGGCCTACATCAAGCACGACCTGGCGTGGCGCCCGCCGCAGACACTGCTGCTCACCGGCGCGACCGGGTTCGTCGGGGCGCACATCTTCGCCGAGTTGCTGATGCACTCCAACGCCGAGCTGATCTGCCTGGTGCGGTGCTCCGACCCCCCTGACGGCGCCCGGCGGCTGACCGAGGTCCTCGATCAGTACGGGCTGACCTCCGCCTGGCAGCTGCTCCCCATGGCGCTCAAGACGGGACGGGTCGAGGTCGTCCCCGGCGACCTGGGCAGCGAGCTGCTCGGCCTGCCGCAGCGGCGATTCGACGCGATCGCGTCGGCCGTGTCCGGGGTCGTCAACGCCGCGGGCGCGGTGAACTTCCTGTCCGGCTATCTGGACCACCGCCCGGCCAATGTGCTCGGCGTGCAGGAGCTCATCAAACTCGCCTCAGGCGGCGCCCGCGTGCACGCCCTGTCCACCCTGAGCATCTTCCCGCCCGCCGGGCCGGCCGGCCCGCGCATCACCGAGGACCAGATCCCGGAGACGGACCAGGTCGCCGCGGACGGCTACAACCGATCGAAGTACGTCGCGGAGAGCCTGCTCGCCGACGCGCACCGGCAGGGCGTCAGCTCGGTGGTGTACCGCCTCGGCGAGATCTGGCCGCACCAGTCGATAGGCGTGGCCAACCCGGATTCGCTGGCACACAACCTGTTGTACGCGTGCGCGCGCACCGGATGCGTGTTCCCGACCGAAGCCGAGACCGACGTGACGCCGGTGGACGTCGTCGGCCAGTTCGTGGCACGCGCCGCGACCGGCGACATCAAGGTGCCCGACGGCGCGATGCACGTGCTGTGGCCGGCGAGGCTGCGCTTCGCCGAGGCGTTCGGCGTGCTCGCCGACCGGTGCGGGCTCGACCGGGTCGGCTACGCGCAGTTTCACGATCGCCTGGAGGCCGTCGCCGAGCCCGACGAGAGGCTCGCCGGGCTGCGCCTGCTGCTGCCGCCTCCGGCCGGCGACTGTGACGCGGCGCCGGTCGAGTTCGACCGGCTGTTCACCGACAGCTCCCGGCACTTCGACGCCCGGCGGTTCAGCCGGCACGCGGTCTCGCTGGCGCGGCCGACGGCGGACGGGCTCAGGACGCTCGACCGCTACCTCAGCGAGCTGACCGACATTCCCGCCTTCGTACCTCAAGAAAGGTAAGCGAATGGAAGAGAAATTCGTCGTGGTGATCAACCACGAGGACCAGTACTCGATCTGGCCCGCCGGCCGGGAGATTCCGACCGGCTGGCGCGAGGCCGGAGCCGAGGGCGGCAGGAGCGATTGCCTGGCCCACATCGCGCAGGTGTGGACCGATCTGCGCCCGCTGAGCGTGCGACGGTGAAGGAGGAACCCGAGATCATGTCTGCCCCGAAGGAACGCAACGTCGCCGACATCAGGCGCGCGTTGCTGGAGATGAAGGTCCGCCAGCGCGTGGCGGAGAAGGCCGAGCGGGAGCGGATCGTCGCCGTCCCGCGTACGGGCAAGATGGCCATCGCCGAGCAGCAGCGGTTCCTGTGGTTCCTGCACCAGATGGTCGCGGGCGCACCGGTCTACAACGTGCCCTTCGCCATGCGCGTGCGCGGGCCGCTCGACGTGGCCGCTCTCTCCGAGGCGCTGCGCGGGATAGTCGCGCGGCACGAGAGCCTGCGCACCCGGTTCGGCGACGAGCACGGAGTGCCCTTCCAGACCGTCGATCCGCCGCCCGAGACGTGGGACCTGCCGGTGACCGACGGGACCGAGGCGTCCGTCCAGGACTGGATCGACGGGCAGGTGCGCGAGGAGTTCGACCTGCGCAACAGCCCGCCGTACCGGTTCGCGCTGCTGCGCCTGGGCCCCGAGGATCACGTGCTGTCCATCGTCTGGCATCACATCGTCATCGACGGATGGTCCTCGCGCCAGTTCGCCGAGGAGCTGACGGCCCGTTACACCGATCCGAGCGGCGCGGAGTTCCCCCCGCTGGCCCTTCAGCCCGCCGACTTCGCGGCGTGGCAGCGGCTCTGGCTGCTCAGCGAGGAACCGGCCAAGCAGGTCGAACACTGGCGCTCCGCGCTGGACGGGATGGAGCCGCTGGAGCTGCGCGCCGACCGGCAGCGCCCGTCGGCGCCCACCGGGGCCGGCCGTATCTACGAGACCCGCCTGCCCGAGGACCTCGCACGGGGGATCCGCGATCTGGCGCGGGCCGAGAACGTCTCCCTGCTCGCCCTGACGATGGCCGGGTACCAGATCGTGCTGAACCGCTACACCGGCCAGCACGACATCGCGCTCGGGTCGGTCCTGTCCGGCCGGACGCGCTCGGAAACCGAGCCCATGATGGGGTTCTTCGCCAACACGGTGGCCGTCCGCGGCGACCTCGAGGGCAATCCCGTGTTCCGCGACCTGGCGCACGCCACCAACGACACCATCCTGGAGGCGATGGCCCGCCAGGACGTGCCGTTCGGCCGCATGGTGGAGGAGCTCAAACCGGAGCGGCTGCCCGGACGGAACCCGCTGGTCGCGCACCTGTTCACGCTGCTGCCCGAGCCGATGATCGCGCGCTGGCGCCTGCCCGGCGTGGAGATCGAGATGCTGACGCCGCAACCGGGCACGACCCGGTTCGACCTCACGTTCCAGATCAACGACCTGCCGGACGGCGGGCTGGGCGTGTGGATCGAGTACTCCTCCGAGCTGTTCGACCACGAACGGGTCGAGCGGCTGGTGGAACACTTCGCCACGGTCATGGCCGACGCGCTGTCCAGGCCGGACGCCCGGGTGGACGCGCTGGACATCATGCCCAGCAGCGAATATCTGCGCGTACTCACCGAATGGAATTCCCCGCCCGGCGAGCACGACGAGCGCCTGCTGCACGAGCTGTTCGCGGCGCGCGTGGCCGAGACGCCCGACGCGGTCGCGATGCGTTTCGCGGACGAGGACCTGACCTACGCGCAGCTGGACGAGCGGTCCAGCCGGCTGGCGCACGCGCTCGTCGAGGAGTTCAAGGTGACGCCCGGGCGCGTGGTCGGGGTACTGCTCGATCGCGGCTTCGATCTGCCGGCCGCCGAACTCGGCGTGCTCAAGGCGGGCGGGGCGTGGCTGCCGCTCGACCCGCAGTATCCGCCGGAGCGGCTGGCCTACCAGCTCGGCGACGCCGAGGTGGCGGCGGTGGTGACGACGTCGGATCTCGCCGACCGCGTGCCCGCGGACGTGGGGCGGATCCTGCTGGACACGGACGCGCTCGACGGGCGGCCGGCTTCGCCGCCTTCGGTGCGCGTGGCGCGGGAGGACACGGCGTACGTCATCTACACCTCGGGCTCGACCGGCACCCCCAAGGGGGTCATGGTCCCCCACCGGGCGGTGGTGAACTTCTGCACCACCTTCCGGCGGATGTTCTCGGTGACGCCGGACGACCGGATCCTGCAGTTCTCCAACCCCGCCTTCGACGTGAGCGTGTCGGACGTGTTCTCGACGCTGACCGCCGGCGGGACCATCGTCGGCGCGCCGCGCTCCGAGCTGCTCGACCCCGAACCGTTGCAGCGGCTGCTGGCCCGCGAGCGGGTGACGATGGTGGACATCCCGCCCGCCGTGCTGGGGCTGCTCGATCCGTCCGCCCTGGACGATCTGCGGGTGTGCTTCATCGGCATGGAGCCGTTCGGCCCCGATCTGGTCAACCGGTGGCGCAAGCCGGGGCGCGAGTTCCACAACGGATACGGGCCGACGGAGGTCACGGTGACGTGCGTGGACTACCTGTGCCCGCCGGAGCCGCTGGACGGGCCGCCGCCGATCGGCCGGGCGATGGCCAATCAGCGGGCCTACGTCCTGGACAAGGGGCTGCGGCCGGTGCCGGTCGGCGTTCCCGGGGAGCTGTTCATGGCGGGCGCCGGTCTGGCCATCGGCTACCTCGGCCGGCCCGACCAGACCGCCGAGAAGTTCCTGCCCGACCCGTTCGCGGTCACCCCGGGCGAGCGCATGTACGCCACCGGCGACCTGGTGCGCTGGAACGCCGACGGCGATCTGGAGTTCCTGGGCCGGGTCGACCGCCAGGTGAAGCTGCGCGGGCTGCGCGTGGAGCTCGGCGAGATCGAGCACGCCATCGAGAGCTTCAGCGGCGTGCAGCAGTGCGTCGTGATGGTGCGCGACGCGGGCACGACATCGGCCTGGCTGGCCGCGTACGTGGTCGGCGAGTTCGAGCCGGACGCGCTGCGCGAACACCTGGCCGGGCGGCTGCCCCTGCACATGGTGCCCACCGACTACGTACAGCTGGAGCAGCTCCCGCTGACCTCGACCGGAAAGGTGGACCACGCGCGGTTGCCCGATCCTCGCCCCGACGGCGAGGCGGGACAGGTCGAGCTGACCACCGAGACGCAGCGCCGGCTGGCCGAGATCTGGCAGGGCCTGCTGAGCCTCGACGCCGGCCGCATCGGCGCGCAGGACAACTTCTTCGTCCTCGGCGGCAACTCCCTGCAGGTGACGCAGATGATCTCGCGGGTGCGCGACACGTTCCAGGTGACGCTCGACCCGCGGCGGCTGTTCAGCTATCCGCTGCTCAGCCAGTTCGCCGCCCAGATCGACGATGCGCAGCGCGCGCTGCTGGGCGAGGACGAGCTGGCGCGGCTGGAGGCCCAGGTCGCCGACCTGCCCGAGGACGAGCTCGATCGGCTGCTGAAGGAGTCGGGCTGATGGCCGGTTCGCCTCCCTCCACGCTGGAGGAGAAACGACGCGCGCTGCTGCAACTCCGGTTACGGCACAAACGGGAGGAAGCCCTCGCTTCCGCCCCGCCGGAGGGGCGGACGATGTCCCCGCTGGTGCCGCTCAGCCCCGCGGGCGCGAAGCCCCCGCTGTTCCTCGTGCACGCGGCGGGCGGATCGGTGGCGCCCTACGCCGCGCTGGCCGCGCTGCTGGGCGACGACCGGCCCGTTTACGCGCTGGAGGATCCGGGCCTGCACGGCGCCACGATCGGGGAACGGCGGCTGCCCGGCCTCGCGGCCACCTATCTGGCCGCGGTCCGCGAGGTCCAACCGGACGGGCCGCTGCACGTGGGCGGCTGGTCGGTCGGCGGGGCGGTGGCGCTCGAAATGGCGCGCCAGGACGGCGACGTCGCGGTGACGTTCGTGCTCGACACCGCCATCCCGGACGACGCGCCACCCCGTCCCGGCGACGACGAGCTGAGCGCGTGGTTCGCCGCCGACGTCGCGGCGATGGGCGCCGAGCCGGGCGAGGCCGAGCTGGCCGAGCGGTTCCCGGTGTTCGCCGCGAACGTGCGCGCGCTCCTGGCGTTCTGTCCGTCGCGGGTGGACAGCCGGGTGGTGCTGCTGTCCGCCGAGGACTCGGAGCCAGGAAGGCTCGACCGATGGCGTGCCTACGCCGATGAGATCCAGGTGGTGCGGGGCGACCACTACACCATGCTGCAATCCCCACACATCGAAGCGCTGGCGGAAGCGATGCGCGACAGACTGAGCGAGGTGAGTGTCCGATGATGCCGGCCTTCACGCCGGAGCAGGACGGCTTCCGGGAAGAGGTCTGCAGGCTGCTGTGCGAGGACGCGGTGCGCGCCGAGATCGCACGGTCCCGGCGGATGCCGTACGGACAGGAGAGCGGGCTGCTCGACGTGCACCAGCGGCTGGGCAAGCTCGGCTGGCTCGCGGTCAACTGGCCCGAGCGTTACGGCGGAGCTGACGCCACGATCGTCGAGAAGGCGATCCTCACCGAGGAGATGATCCGCCACGGCGTGCCCGACAACGTGCACTCCCTGGGCATCGACATCGTCGGGATGGCCATCCACCTGTTCGGCACGCAGGAGCAGAAGGAACGGCTCCTGCCGGGCCTCGCGCGCGGCGAGATCACGGCCAACGTGCTGTTCAGCGAGCCGGACGTCGGATCCGACCTGGCGTCGCTGGCCACGCGCGCCGAGCCGGACGGCGACGGCTGGCGCCTGTACGGCCGGAAGATCTACAACATGAAGGCGCAGCACAGCGATTTCGCGCTGTGCGCGGCCCGCACCTCGACCGGCCCGGTGAACTTCTTCGGGATCACGCTGTTCCTGGTCCCGCTGCAGAGCATAGGCGTGGTCATCGAGCCGGTGTGGAACCTGTCCGAGGAGCGGTTCGACCTGGTGACGCTCGACGGGATCCGGGTCGGGCGCGAGGACGTGCTCGGCGAGGTCGACGACGGGTGGCAGGTGCTGGGCAAGGTGCTTCCGCTGGAGCGCACCGGGCTGGACCACTCCGCCAAGGCGGAACGCACGCTGGCCGCGCTGCGCGAGCACGCGCCGCCCGGGTGCGAGCAGCGGCTGGTGCAATTGGAGACGCGGGTACGCGCGGCGCGGCTGCTGGCCTGGCGGTGCGTGGCCAACCTGCACGACAGGCGGCCCGACGAGGTGCACTCGGCGACCGCCAAGTGGTACACGTCGGAGACGGCCAAGGAAGTGTCGGTGGCGGCGGTCGAGCTGCTCGGGCCGCGGGCGCTGCTGGACGCACGCGATCCCGACGCGATCGCCGAAGGCGTCTTCGACGCCGCGCTCCGGGAGGCTCCCGGGCTCACGCTCGCCCAGGGTTCTTCGGAGATCATGCTGTTCTTTGTCGCCACATCGAAATTGGGGTTGCCGTCATGACCGCAGTGGAGACCACGGCGATCGCCGACTTCTTCGACGAGGATCTGGCGCCGCTGGTGCGACGGATGGCCGATCGGCCACGCGCCGAGGGCGGCGGCGACGACAGTCGCGAGATCCGCGCGATGGTGTGGGAGGGGCTGGTCGGGCTCGGCGCGCTCCGCGCCTCCGACACCGTACGGCTGGCCGAACTGCTCGGCTCGGTGCTGTATCAGGGGCCGCTGCTCGACACCCTCACCGCTCGGGAGCTGCTGCGGGACCACGACCTCGGCCAGGCGCCGGTGGCGCTGGCGGTCGCGGCCGAGCCGTGGTCCGATCAGGACGGGGTGATCTCCGCGCGGCGGGCCTTCGTCGGGTTCGCGGCGGAAGTGGACCACTTCGTCGTGGGCGGCGTCGACGACGTCGCCGGGCTGCGCCTGGCGCTCGTACGTGCTGGCCATCCGTCCATCACGATGCGGCGGTACGAGGAGACGAGCCGCGGCGAGGCGTACGAGGTCGAGTTCGCGGGCACGCCCGTGGCCGCGCGGGCCGGCTCCGCCACCGAGTGGGAGGCGGCGCTGGCCGGCGCGCGGGTGCGCCAGGCGGCGTACCTGGTGGGCCTGGCCCAGGCGGCGCTCGATCACGCCGTCGACCACGCCAAGACGCGCCGCCAGTTCGGCCAGCCCATCGGCAAGTTCCAGGGACTGGCGTTCCGGCTGAGCGAGCTGTCGATGCACATCGACGCGACGCGCCTGCTGGTGCACGACCGCGACGCGGCCGCGCACGCGGCGGCCAACCTCGCGGCGGCCTCGGATCTGGCCCGCACCGTCACGACGCGGACCATGCAGATCCACGGTGCCGCCGGCATGCGGTCCGACAACGACGCGCAGTTGTACTACAGGCGGGCGGCGGCCGAGTCGGTGCGGCTCGGCACGCCGTCCCAGCTGCGCCGCGAAAGCCGGAGGACGTGATGACGGCGGCCGGGAAGCCTGCGGAAGACGACGTGGCGCAGGAGTAGACCGATGGACCTGGTGATACAGAAGTACGGCGGAACATCACTGGGTGACGTGAGCAAGATCAGTCACGCGGCCAAGCGCATAGCCGCCGCGGACGGGTCCGTGGTCGCCGTGGTCTCCGCGATGGGCGGTGCCACCGACACCATGCTCGACCTGGCGCGTAACCTCACGGCCACGCCACACGCCCGGGAGCTGGACCTCCTGCTCAGCACCGGTGAGCAGGCCTCCGCGGCCGCGCTCGCCCTGGCGCTGCACGAACTGGGCGTGCCTGCCCGCTCGTTCAGCGCCCGCGACGGCGGCATCATCACCGACGGAGTGCACGGGTGCGCGCGCATCGTCAGCGTCGACCCGGTGCGGATCCGCGAATGCGTCGCGACCGGCCATGTCCCCGTGGTGACCGGTTTCCAGGGCATCGCCGCGGACAGCGGCGAGCTCACCACGCTGAGCCGAGGCGGCTCCGACACCACCGCCGTGGCCCTGGCCGCGGCGCTGCGGGCCGAGGCGTGCGAGATATTCACCGACGTCGAGGGCGTGTTCACCGCCGATCCGCGACTCATCGCCGACGCCCGCAAGCTGGACCACCTCTCCTACGAGGACATGGCCGAGCTGGCCGCCGGCGGCGCCACGGTGCTCGCGCATTCCAGCGTGGAGTACGCCAGCACCCATCGCGTCCCCGTTCACGTCCGATCCAGCACGACCGAGACGGCCGGCACCTGGGTGACCGGCCTGCGCTCGGCCGCCCCGCTCGACGGCGAGCGGTTCACCGCCGTCGGCGTCGCCCACCGGACCGGTCAGCTCCGCTGCCGGCTCGACGGAGTCGACCCCACTGCCCTGACCGCGATCGCCGCCGCGCTGGCCGATCCGCTGCTGCTCGTGGACCTGCTCGGCTTCGCCGACACCCCTTGTTCGCTGCGGTTCGTCGTGAACGCCGCCGACCGGGACCAGGTCGACGGGGTGCTCGCCGACCTGCGCGACGCGTTCATCGGGTGCCACTGGTCCGGGCCCGTGGGGAAGGTGTCGTTGGTGGGCCGCGGGTTCCGTACCCGCCATCCCCAGGTGGGGCTCCTTCTCGACACGCTCAAGGCCCACGGCGTCGCGGTGCGGGACATGAGCGTCCATGCCCGGCGGATCTCCATCACCTGCGCCGAGCACGACGTGCTCGACGCGGTGACGCACCTTCACCGGCTGTTCCTCGACCCGACTCCCGCGAAAGGGATGTGAAATGAGCCAAGCATCGTCGCACGCGACCGGAAGGGTGGAGAGCGGATTCCAGTCCCGGCAGTTCTGGCAGCTCACCGTCATCTGCGGCACCCAGTTCCTGGTCGCCCTCGACTATTCGATCATCAACGTCGCCGCCCCGAGCATTCGCGAGGGCATGCACTTCACCGGAGGCGGCATCGCCTGGGTTCTTTCCGCCTATCCCCTCGCCTTCTGCGCCTTCCTCCTCCTCGGGGGAAGGATCGCCGATCTGTTCGGGAGAAAGCGGGTGTTCATCTGGAGCATGGCCGGCTTCGTTCTCGCTTCGCTCCTTGCGGGCCTCGCCTGGTCGCCGGCGGCTCTCATCGCGGGCCGCGCCCTGCAGGGGGTCGCCGCCGCGTTCATCGCCCCGGCGGGTCTGGGGCTGCTCCAGGCGGCCGTCCCGGAAGGAGCGCAACGCGAACGCGCTCTCGGCATCTACGGGTCGGCGCTGTCGGCGGGGTTCGTCTCCGGCATGGTGCTCGGGGGTGTTCTCACCGAGTACGCCGGTTGGCGGTCCGTCTTCCTGATCAACGTACCCGTCGTCCTGGTCGCCGGGCTGCTCGCGAGGGCCTATCTCGATGAGAGCCGGGATACGCACGCGTCCCGCCATCTCGATCTCATCGGGGTCGCCTTGGCGACCACGGGCATGGTCGCGCTGGTGTTCGCCCTCACCGACGGGGAGAAGTACGGCTGGCTGTCGGCTCCGATCCTGCTCTCCGCCGGGATCGCGGTGCCTGCCGTGGCCCTGTTCGTCTGGGTGGAGTCGCGGAAGGACAACGCCCTCGTGCCGATCTCCATCTTCCGCACGTCCGCCATCGGCGCGGCCAACCTGGTCAACGTCCTGCTGATCTGCTCCTACGGCGGAATGCTGTTCATTCTCACCCTCTACCTTCAGACGCATCTCGGTCTGGGCGCGCTCATGACCGGCTTGACGTTCGCGGTCTCGGGCGCGATCGCGATCGTCACCGGAATCTACGCGGGCAGACTTGTCGAGCGCTTCGGGCTTTACCGCGTTCTCCTTTGCGGAATCGTCATCGAGACGTTCGGCATCCTGATCATGGTGGGCCTGCCGGAAGGTTACGGACTCGCTCTCGTCCTGATCGGCACCTCCGTGAACGCCTTCGGCCACATCCTCGCGCTGATCACGACCAGCATCGCCGGCACGAACGGCGCCGACGAGGGACGGCGGGCCACGGCCGGCGCTCTGATCAACGTCTCCCAGCAGTTGGGGCTGGCCGTGGGCGTCGGAGTCGTGACGTCGGTGGCGGCCCACTTCGCCAGGGTCACCGGTGGATCCGATGCCGTCCTCGCGGGCTGGCGCTGGTCTCTCTGGTGCTCGGTCGGGTTCGCGGTCGCGGCGGTCATCACGACCGTCCTTCTCCGGAGACGCTTCAAGGGAGAGGTCACGTAGATCGGGCTCCCGGTGTGCCCTGGCCTGCGGGCGAGAACCATATATACTCCTTATAATGGTTACTTTTGCTCCCAAGGCCCGGTCACCCTGGCAGGACGCCCACTTCATCGGCGGCCACCCGGTCCTGGACCTCACGAACACCGTCTTCGATCGCACACATCCGGCCGAGGACGGCGAGCTGCTGAAAGCACCCTCGGACGTCTTGACGTGGTGCGCGTCCGCGGGGCTGTTCGAGGAGGTGCCGTCCTTGACGGAGGCGTCCGCGAGCGGCCTCGTGCCGGAGGTTCAGGCCGTTCGCGAACAGGCGTGGGCCGTGTTCAGCGCGGTCGCGCACGGCGAGGCGGTGCCGGCCGAACCTTTCGGCGCGCTGCTCGAACGGGCCGGTACGGGCGTGCGGGCCGAGCACGTTCAGCAGATCGATGCCGCGCTCGACCGCTTCACCGTGGACTGGACGGCGCCGGGAGCGATTCCCGCGGCCCTGTCCTTGCTGGTGGTCCAGGCGCTGTTCACCCTTCCGCGCGAGCGGATCAGGGCCTGCGGGAGATGCGGTTGGCTGTTCCTGGATTCCTCGCGGGGCGGACGCCGCCGCTGGTGCAGCATGAACATCTGCGGCAATCGCGAGAAGGCGCGCCGCCACCGGCAGGGCCGAACGCACCACTGATCGCTTCTCGCGTCATCCGGCGGCGTGGAGCTTGCGTCGCATGATCGGCCGATCGCCACGCGGGCGGGCCACCTCGGAGAATCCGGCGCCGAGGAAGGCGCTGGCCATCCCGGTCATCGCCGTGTCCGCGCCCGCGCGTTTCCCGTCGCGAGGTTCGATCGGATAGCCCTCGGCGGTCGGGTAACCCGCGGAGGCCGCGTACTCGCAGACGGCTTCGAGAATCTTCGGCAGCAGCCCGGAGCCGCGGTGCTTTCTCCGCACGAAGACGCACGTGATCGCGCAGACCGGCTCGTCGTCGATGTTCGCGAGCAGCGGCGAACGCTCAAGCCTCGGAAACGACGAACGCGGCCCGAGTGAGCACCATGCCACCGGCGTGTCGTTCTCGTAGACGACGACGCCGGGCACCGGCTCGCGCCGGGCGAGGCGCCTCATGGCCTGCTTGTTTCCCTCGCCCTTTCCTTCCGTCCACTCCGCGATGGACAGCCGCCAGTGCATGCACCAGCACCCGCGGGCGCCTCCGTTCGTCCCGAGAACCGCCTCGAAGTTGTCCCAGGTCTTCTCGGACAGCTCTTTGACCGTCAGGGTATTCATCGCCGCACCGCCGATCTGGCTCCAATAACCTGTATAACGCTTTTATAGGTTACTATAGAAGAGCATGGCCGCGGAGACCGATCCGCCGGCCGCCCTTGAGGTCGCTCGACACCACGACCGGCGGCCGGCCCACCGAAGAACGGTTAGCGACGACGGAGGGCCGATACGTGGCCGAAGAAGACGTCCTGGACATGCTCGAAGCCGAGGCGATCCACGTGCTGCGCGAGGTCGCCGGAGCCTTTCGCCGGCCGGTGTTGCTGTATTCGATCGGCAAGGACTCCTCGGTGCTGCTGCACCTGGCGACCAAGGCGTTCGCGCCCGGCCGGATGCCGTTTCCCGTGCTGCACATCGACACCCGCTGGAAGTTCCGCGAGATGATCGCCTTCCGGGATGACACGGCCAGGCGGCTGGAGCTCGACCTGCGGGTGCACACCAACCCGGAGCGGGTGACGCCGTTCACCCACGGCGCGCACGAGTACACGCGGATCATGAAGACCGTCGCGCTGCGCCAGGCGCTCGACGACAGCGGGTTCGACGCGGCGATCGGCGGCGCGCGGCGGGACGAGGAGCGGTCGCGGGCGAAGGAAAGGATCTTCTCGCTGCGCGAGCCCGGCCATCGCTGGGAGCCGCGCTCGCAGCGTCCGGAGTTCTGGTGGTGGGCGAACACCGAGCTGGCCGACGGCCAGTCGATGCGGGTGTTCCCGCTGTCGAACTGGACGGAGCTGGACGTCTGGCGCTACATCAGGCGGGAGGGCATCCCCGTGGTGCCGCTGTACTTCAGCGCACCACGCCCGGTCGTCGAGCGGAACGGCTCGCTGATCATGGTGGACGACGATCGCTTCCCGCTGTCGCCCGGCGAGCGGCCGCTGCTGCGCCAGGTACGCTTCCGCACCCTCGGCTGCTACCCGCTGACCGCGGCCGTCGAGTCGAAGGCCGAGAACCTCGACGAGGTCATCGACGAGATGCGGCTCGACCGGAGGTCCGAACGCGCCGGCCGGCTCATCGACGGCGAGGGCGGCACATCCATTGAGAGCAAGAAGTCGGAGGGGTACTTCTGATGATTTCGGTGCTTCGAGTGGTCGCCTGTGGCTCGGTCGACGACGGCAAGTCCACCCTCATCGGTCGGCTGCTCGCCAACACCGGCAGCGCCACCGAGGACCGGCTCGACTACGCGCGGCGGACCAGGCGCGGCGGTTCCACGATTCCGCCCGGAGCGGTCGACTATTCGCTGCTGACCGACGGGTTGGAGGCGGAGCACGAGCAGGGCATCACCATCGACGTCGCCCACCTCTTCCTGGACCTGCCGTCCGGGCGCCGGGTGATCATCGCCGACGCGCCGGGACACGAGCAGTACACGCGCAACATGGCGGTCGCGGCGTCCACCGCGGACGTCGCCGTGTTACTCGTCGACGCCACCAAAGGCGTCCGCGAGCAGACCCATCGGCACCTGGCGATCTGCGCGCTGATGGGCGTGCGGGCCGTCATCGCGGTGGTCAACAAGCTCGACGCGGTGGGCTACGACCGGGCGGCGTTCGAGCAGCTCGCGAGCGAGGTGCTGTCGGCGGCGAACGGCCTCGACATGGCGGCGAGCGTGATCCCGGCCAGCGCACTCGATGGGGACAACGTCGTCGACCCGTCACCGAACCTCCCCTGGTACGACGGGCCGACGCTGCTCGGCGCGCTGTCCGCCTGGGAGCCGCCCGACCGGCCGCGACCGGACGGCGCCGACGGCTACCGGCTGCCCGTCCAGTACGTGATCCGGGCGGACGACTTCCGCGGTTTCGCGGGCACGGTGGTCGGCGGCCCGGTCCGACCGGGCGACACCGTCGCGGTCGCCGGCAGCGACATGGAGTCGAGGATCGACCGGGTGCTCGGCCCCGGCGGCGGCGACCTCGACCGGGCCGCCCCCGGCACCCCGGTGACGGTGACGCTGGCCGGCGACGTCGACGTCTGTCGCGGTGACCTGCTGACCACGCCGGCCGCCCTCGGCGACGGGCTCTCCCCTGCCACGGCGTACTCGGCCACGCTGGTCTGGACCGCCGAGGAGCCGGCCCGGCACGGCCGCTCCTACCTGCTGCTGGCCGGGTCCCGGGCCGTGCCCGCCGTGGTCACGACCGTGCGCGGCCGGATGGACGTGGTGTCCGGCAAGCAGTTCGCCGCGCGTACACTCGGCCTCAACGACATCGGCACGGTCGAGCTGACCACCGACACCCCGATCTGCCTGGACGGCTACCGGACGTGCCGGGACACGGGCAGCTTCCTGCTCGTGGACCGGGTCAGCAAGGAGACCGTGGCGGCCGGCATGGTCCGGCACGCGCTGCGGCGGGGCCGCAACGTCGTTCCACACGCCTACACCGTCGACCGCGACGCCAGGCAGCGGCTGAAGGGGCAGCGGGCCAAGGTGCTGTGGCTGACCGGCCTGCCGGGCGCCGGCAAGTCGACGATCGCCAACGCGCTGGAGCGGCGGCTCCACGCCATGGGACTGCACACGTACGTGCTCGACGGCGACAACGTCCGAAGCGGGCTGAACAAGGACCTCGGGTTCACCCCGGAGGATCGCGCGGAGAACGTGCGCCGCGTCGCCGAGCTGACCCGCATCCTGCTGGACGCCGGGCTGATCGTGATCGTCGCGCTGGTCTCGCCGTTCCGGACGGACCGGGCGGTGGCCAAGAGCCTGTTCCAGCCGGGCGACTTCGCGGAGGTCTGGGTGGACACCCCGGCCGAGGTGTGCGCGCGCCGGGACCCGAAGGGCCTGTACGCCCAGGCGAAGGCCGGCACGCTGCCCAACCTGACCGGCCTCGGCCAGGCCTACGAGCCGCCGGAGTACGCCGACCTGGTGGTCGACGGCTCCGGTTCGCTCGATGACGCGACAGACGAGCTGTGCGCTCTTCTGCGCGATTGAGCCTGCTCGGGCAGCTCAGCCGCCACAGGCACCTTCAGAGCCCTTCGGCCCTACGAGCGTGCTCCCGTGGGGACGCGACGACGACGCCCCTCGATTCGCACGTTGGTCGGTAACGAGCCGCCGCCCTCCGGGCCTGGGAATCAGGAGAACCCCCGGCATTTCACCCGATCCCCAAGCCGTCCCCGGCCCTGCTAGATTGCGGCCTTGTCCAGAATGGCGGCCACCTCATCGGCCCTGAACAGGAACCCCACGTGTGACGTGTCCAGCGTGTGCACCTCGTACGGGTTGCCGGGCGTCAGGGCGTCCGCTTCGGCGATCAGCCGGTCCTGCATGGCGATCGGGAGGGACCGGTCGCCGGTGAGGCGGATGTAGGTGCGGGCGATCGTGCCCCAGGTGCCGGCCTGGACGCGGGCGTCGGCCGTCATCACCGCGATCGATTCGTCCGGCTGCAGGATGTTGAGGAAAGCACGGAACCGCTCGTCGCTGACGTCCGCCATGGTCGCGGCCTTGAGCGCGTCGAGCAGTTTCACGTCCGCGGTGCGGTAGTTGGCCCGGCCGACACCGAGCTGAGCGGGGTCGCCGACGTTGAACGCGGCCAGCGGGCCCATCAGGTTGTCGGCGAACTCGGGCTCCTGCATGTACTCGATCGGGTTGGAGCGCCGCACGCACGACCAGGCGGAGATGTAGACGAGCCGGTTCACCAGCTCGGGGATCGCGTTGCCCACGCCGGTGATGGTCACGCCGCCGAGGCTGGCCCCCACCAGCACCACGGGCCCGTGCTCCGCCACGCGTCGGACCACGTCGACGACCGTGTCGACGTTGTGCTGCAGGGTGACCCCGGCCAGCGTGGACGGTTCGACCGCCCACGTGCCGAGGTCCTGGGGGGCCTGGTAGGCGAGCGGGTACTGCGCGTCGAGGCCATGCCCCGGCAGATCGACGGCGAAGCTGCGGTGACCGCGCAACGCCAGCTCGCGCTGGACGGGAGCCCACATGAAAGAACTGGAGCCGGAGCCGTGGACCAGCACGAACGTAGGCGACGACGAGCGGTTGGAGTTTGATCTCATGAAGAACAGTCCGTTTCGATGGAAGGCACGGTGAACATGCCTGCATTTGCCGAAGGCGGCGTGCGGCTGCCGGGCGAGAACACGGCAGGACAAGCCTTGAAATGAAGCCTGCGGGCGAAACCCGTGGGTGCGCCGCTTGTGCCACAGCGCCTATCTGCGGGATCGCCTCAACTGGCGGACCGCTTCAGCTGTTACGAAGCCGGATGAACTTCTGGATCATGCCTGGCAGCGTAGCAGGGAGCGACGCCGCGCATACGTCTCGGGCTGAGCTGGAGGCGTTGCCGCAGCGCCATCCCGCCAGCGGACGGCTCGTCCACGATCGGGCCCCGTTCACCTGCGCGGCGACGCTGGTGCCCGTACGGTGACCGCGGGAGCGACGGCGGTCACCGGTGTCCGCGTCTTGGGGCGACGTAGGGCGGTTCCGGTTCTTCACGCCGTCGCCAGACGCAGCCAACCGAGAGTTTCGTGAGGCGCCACCGGGTGGCGATTTGAAAGTTTCACGCCGCATTGACACCCGGAAAGCGCTTTCCTACGGTGTGGGTCATCCCAGCTCGGAGGCCGGAGCCGGACCCCAGCGGCCGACCTGACCCTGCAACAAGCCCGATGCCGCGGCGGCGACCGCGCAGAGAAGATCGCACCCGTTGTTCGAAGGAGAAGGTGGAACGAGGATGAGACGAGCAGTCGCGTTACGACTCCAGGCGGTGCTGGCCGCGGTGGCCATCGCGGCCGCGGCCGGTGTGGCCTTACCCATGCTGCAGGCATCAGCGGCGGCCGGCGGCGCCAGCGGCTACGCGAGCGTCAACGGCGGAACCACCGGTGGCGCAGGCGGGCAGACGGTGAGGGCCACCACGGGGACCGCGATTCATGCGGCCCTGTGCAACCGGGCCAGCAGCAGCACCCCGATCATCATCGAGGTCTCAGGGACCATCAACCACGGCAACACCACCAAGGTCTCGGGCGGAAGCTGCAACACCGCCGCCGACGTGATCGAACTCAAGCAGATCAGCAACGTCACGATCATCGGGGTCGGCAGCGGGGCCGTCTTCGACCAGCTGGGCATCCACATCCGCGAAGCCCGCAACATCATCATCCGCAACGTGACCGTCCGCAACGTCAAGAAGTCGGGCTCGCCCACGTCCAACGGCGGTGACGCCATCGGCATGGAGAGCAGCGTCCGCAACGTCTGGGTCGATCACGTCACCCTGGAGGCCTCGGGCGGGGAGGCAGAGGGCTTCGACGGCCTCTTCGACATGAAGAACGACACCCAGTACGTGACCCTGTCCTACAGCATCCTGCGCAACTCCGGCCGCGGCGGGCTCATCGGATCCAGCGAGAGCGACCGCTCGAACGGCTACATCACCTTCCACCACAACCTGTACGAGAACATCGACTCCCGCACGCCCCTGCTGCGTGGTGGCATCGCCCACATCTACAACAACTCCTACGTGAGCCTCCACGAGTCAGGCATCAACTCCCGGGCCGGCGCTCGCGCCAAAGTGGAGAACAACTACTTCAAGAACTCCAAAGACGTCCTGGGCACCTTCTACACCAGCGAGGCCGGCTACTGGCAGGTCGGCGGCAACATCTTCGACAACGTGACCTGGTCCGCCCCGGGCAGCGAGAACAACCCCGCCGGACCCAACCCGCAATCCAACACCACCGTCAGCATCCCCTACTCCTACAGCCTCGACGGAGCGAGCTGCGTGCCGAGCCTCGTCCTCCAGACGGCCGGCGCCAACAAGGGTCTGCAGGAGTCGAACGGCAGCTGCACGCCGCAGACACCGACGGCCACACCGACGCCGACCGTCAGCCCCACGCCGTCACCCACCCCTCCGCCCGGCGGGACCAACCTCAGCCTTGGAGCCGGCTCCGACGGCTCCAGCAAGGCCGACGGGACCAGCTACGGCAACGTGCGGGACGGCAACATGAGCACCTTCTGGTCACCGGCCGGCTCGACCGGTGACATCTCGATCAAGTGGGGCTCCGCCACCACGGTCTCCAGGGTCGTCATCCGTGAGGCGTCCGGCTCCGAAGGCGGCATCGGAGCCTGGCAGCTCATCAACGCCGGCACCGGAGCGGTCCTGAAGTCCGGCAGCGGCGCGGGCGCCATCACCTTCACGCCGACCTCGCTCAGCAAGATCACTTTGAGGATCACCAGCTCGGCGGGCACGCCGAAGGTCGCCGAGTTCGAGACCTACGCGGGGTAGCGGCTCCGCTCCGTCCGCCCGGGGACGAAGGCGGGGCCGTCAGACGGACGACCCCGCCCCGTCTCCTTGCGAAGGTGCCGGCTGGTGCAGCAGGTCGCGGGTTCGATCCGGCACGGAGTGGTTGTCGCTCCGGTGCCGATCACGCGTTCCCGTCGCGTTCGGGGTGGATGGCGTCAGTGTGCTCGGTGTGGGCGAGCGCCAGGTCGAGCAGCATCCGTACGTGCGGGTCTTCCAGCCGGTAGTAGGCCATCCGGCCGGCACGGCGGGCGGCCACGATGCGGTGCGCGCGCAACAACCGCAACGCATGGGAGACGGCCGACTCGCTCTGGCCGGTCACCGCGGCCAGATCGCACACGCACAACTCGCCGTCCAGCAGCGCCACCAGCAGCCTCAACCGGTTCGGATCCGACAGCAGCCCGAAGATGTCCGCGGTGTCAGTGAGGTCCTCGGCGGCCGGCATCCGCTCGTATACGGCGGCCACCCGTTCACCGTCGACCACCTTGACCGTGCAACCGTCTATTGCCAACACGCCATCATCTGAAGAACCGTTCACATGAATAGTCTGTCGGCATTGCGGCAAATGTCAATGACGCCATGTTCGAGCAGGTGACACTGCGTGGGGCGGTCGTGAGTTCATGTCCGGACCTTCGGGGTCATGACAGGAGGAAGCCGGCGTCGCGGGCTCGGCCGTGCCACTGTCGCCACCGGCCGTCTCATCAGGTCGGAGGGAGTGATGGGTGGGGCCGTGCGGGTCGGCGCAGTGCTGTACGAGCCGACGTAGGGCACCGTCGTCGTCGAAGGCGTGGCTGTCGGGCGAGGCATGGTCGACCTGCAAGGTGGTGTGCTCGATGCCGTGCCGGTCCTGCAGCAGGCTCTCAACTGCAAGACGTGCGGCGTGGCAGTCGGCCCCCGGGGTGACCAGCACGTGCGCCGACAGGGCGGCGTATCCGGAGGTGACCTCCCAGATGTGGAGGTCGTGTACCTCGACGATGGTGTCGAGGGCGGCGATCTGGCGGCCGACCTCGGTGGGGTTCATGTCGGCCGGGGCGGCTTCCATGAACACCCGTCCGGCGTCGCGGACCAGGCCCCATCCGGCTTTGAGCATGAGGGCGGCGACGATCAGGGCGGCGATGGCGTCGGCGCGGGTCCAGTCGGTGAGCCAGACGACCAGGCCGGCCAGGGTGGTGGCGATGAAGGCGTACAGGTCGTTGAGGATGTGCTGGAAGGCGCCTTCGACGTTGAGGCTGGAGCGGTTGGCCTTGGACAGGAGCCAGGTGGCGGCGACGTTGACGACGATGCCGGCCAGTCCGGTGAACACCACGAACAAGCCCTCGACCTGGGGCGGCTCGATCAGACGGCGGATGCCCTCGAAGCTGAAGTAGGCCGCGAGCAGGAGCAGGGTGATGCCGTTGACCTGGGCTGAGATGATCTCGGCGCGCTTCAGCCCGTAGGTGAAGCCGCCGCGCGGCGGGCGGGCCGCGATGCGCATCGCGATCAGGGCCAGCACGATCGCCATCGCGTCGGTGAGCATGTGGCCGGCATCGGAGATCAGCGCCAGCGACTG